>JALSRW010000545.1 GCA_026984595.1 Alphaproteobacteria bacterium | reverse complement strand
TCGAAGCGGCGGGCCAGGAACTGCCCCAGAGGCTGGAAGGGCTCGAAGCGTTCTTCCCGGAGCTCGCGCAGCCGGTCCCGGACGAGCTGATGGTAGGCCCGGGTGGCGCCGAAGCGGAACGCGGTCTCCGCCACCTGCCGTTCGATATCGCCGGCGAGATCGAACAGCTCTTCGAGAAGCGCGCGCTCGTCGGCCAACCCCCGGGCCTCGCCGATGCGGGCGGTCAGGACCGCCAGGCGGCTCTCCGCCTCGGTCAGTCGTGGCGCCACCCGCCGTGCCAGCGGCAGACCCAGCAGGGCCATCATGCGATAGGTGTCGATCTCCACCAGCCGCTGCACCAGCCGCCCGGCACGGGCCGGATCGAGCCCCAGATCGGTGATGTGGAAACGGCCGAAGCCATCGCCGTGGGGACGCCAGTCGGTGCAGACCACGGCGGCATTTCCCATCACCCGGCTGGCCCGTACCCGATGACCTTCGAAGAGGGTATCGATGCGCGCCGGGCTGGGCGGATCGCCTCGCTCCAGCAGCAGATGGCCGGCCGCGACCACGGGGCCCGGGAGGGCCGCCAGCCAATCCTCGGGTACGAGCTGGATGGCGGTTTCGCGGAACGGCTGCAGCCCGGCCGTCGGACGCAGGAAGGTCAGAGCGACGAACTCCAGGTGGCGCTCGAACCGGAGCTCGAAGCGACCGAGATCGGCGGCGTGGAAATGCTCGCGGTAGGGTGGTGGGGCGCCATAGCGACGGCACAGCACCGCCACCTGCTCCAGCACCCGCCCGGCCTCCTCCTGGCCGGTCAGGACGGCGATGTGCGAGATCGTGACCGGCGCCGTGACCGCCGCCGCCGGCCGGCTGTGCAGCTCGTCGACCAGCCGCTCGAAATCGGGATGAAAGGCGAGCCCGTAGGCGCGCGGAGCCGCCGCTTCGTTCATGCCGCCGCCACCTCCCGCACTGCCCGCCAACCGCTCAGCATGTAGAGGGCGGCCGTCTCGCTGCGCAGGATGGTGGGTCCGAGCCCCACCGGCACCACCTCCGGACGCGCCCGCAGCATCGCCCGCTCGGCGGCCGTGAACCCGCCTTCCGGACCAACCAGGAAGGCGGCCCCGGGATGGGTCTGGAGTGCGGTCAGCAACGGCCGACCGGCACCCCCCTCGTCCGCGAACAGCAGCGCCGGCACCCTTTCCTCGGCGAGGACAGCGCCCAGCTCGCGGGCCGGAGCGATCTCCGGCAGCGACATGCGGCGGCACTGCTCGGCGGCCTCCACGGCGATGCTGCGCAGCCGCTCGGGCCGCTGCAGCCGTGCCACCGTGCGTGCCGTGATCACCGGACAGAGCCGCGTGACGCCGAGCTCCACCGCCTTTTCCACCAGCCATTCGAGCCGGGTGCGTCTGGGCGGAGCGAACCACAGGCTCGGCCCCGGCTCCGCCTGCGGCGGGCGCAGGAGATCTTCGACCCGAAGCTGCGCGGCACGACGCTCGCACCCGGTGATCCGCGCCCGCCACTCGCCGTCCCGGGCATTGAACAGGATCACGGTGTCGCCGATCCCGAGCCGCAACACCCGCGCCAGATAGTGGGCACGCGCGGCATCGAGCGATACCGTCACGCCCGGCTGCAGGCGCGGATCGTCGAGATGGAGCCTCGGAGCGACGGCCATTGCTCGCCTTTACCCTGCATCGGGGCGACGGTAGAAGACCGGCCATGACTCCACAAGTCGGTGACGGACGGGTCCTCGATCAGCAGCGCCGCTGGGTCGACCGGCTGCCGGCGCGGCTGCGCGATCTCGCCCTGCTGGCCCGCTGGGACCGGCCGATCGGCACCTGGCTCCTGCTGCTGCCCTGCTGGTGGGGTCTGGTACTCGCCACCGGGCGGCCGGATCCCTCGCTCTTTCTGCTGTTCGCGATCGGTGCGGTGGCCATGCGGGGCGCCGGCTGCACGATCAACGATCTGGCCGACCGCGAGTTCGACCGCAGGGTGGAGCGCACCCGCAACCGGCCGCTGGCCGCGGGCCGCATCGGCACCACCGGCGCGGTGCTGTTCTTCGCCGCCCAGTCGGCGGTGGGTCTGCTTGTGCTCACCCGATTGCCACCGCTGGCGGTGGCGGTGGCCCTGGCCAGCATCCCGCTCATCCTCGTCTACCCCTTCATGAAACGCATCACCTGGTGGCCCCAGGCCTTTCTCGGCATCACCTTCAATTGGGGAGTGCTGGTGGGCTATGCGGCCGCCGCCGGGCGCATCGATGCCCCCGCACTCCTGCTCTACGCCGCCGGGGTCTTCTGGACCCTGGGCTACGACACGGTCTACGCCCATCAGGACAAGGATGACGACATCCGGGTCGGGGTCCGTTCCACGGCGCTCAGGCTGGGAGCCACCAGCCGGAGGTGGATCGCCGGCTTCTATGCGAGCATGCTGGCGCTGCTGGCGATGGCCGGCTATCTGGCCGGCCTCGGCTGGCCCTTTCATGCGCTGCTGCCGCTGCCGGCGCTGATGCTGGCCTGGCAGGTGGCCACCGTCGATCTCGACGATCGCGCATCCTGTCTGCGCCACTTCCGCTTTCACCGCGATGTCGGTCTCGCGGTGCTCGCGGCGCTCTGGGTCGGAAATCTGTTCACGGCATCGTGAGTGGACAGATCTCCGGTGCACTCCGCTGCTTCGTGCTGGCGGCCACGCACCCGACCCGTGCCGCCGAACGGAGCCTACAGACAGGGAGACCCGCCATGCGAAAGACGCTCCTCGCCGCTGCCGGCGCCATCGCCTTTTCCGCCGGGCTGCCGAACATCGCCCGGGCCTTCGAATGCCCCGGCCATTTCGCCACCGCCCAGCAGGAAATCGACCGCGTGAGCGCGGCCCTGAAGGCCGCCGGCGACAAGGTGCCGGCGGCCGATCGCGCCCTCGTCCACGCGCTCCTCGACGACGCCAAGATGCTGTTGTCCGGTGGCGAGCACAATCATGCCAAGCCGCAGGGCAAGTACGATCACGCCCGCGCCCTCGCCAAGGCCGACAGTGCCGCGGCCTACGCCCGGGCGGCCGGGATGCTGCTGGACAGGGTCGGCGGCTGACCGCCTCCGTATCGAGACCGGAATCGCGGGGACGGCCGGGTGCCGTCCCCTTTCCGTGTGCTGCCGATTGCGACTAGAAAGGGGCGGCAACGGCATCATTCCAAGGGGGAGGCGGCGTGCGACTTTCCTGCTTTTCGGTGGTCGATCACTATCCGGGCGACCGGTATCCCGGACATGGGCGGAACATCGCCGATCGCTACCGCGAGCTGCTCGAGGACTGCGTCCTCGCCGAACGTCTGGGCTACGAGATCTTCTTCGTCGCCGAGCATCATTTCGACGAATACGGGGTCGTCCCCAACCCGGCGGTCTGGCTGGCCGCCGCCGCTGCACGCACGGAGCGCATCCGCCTGGCGCCGGCGATCGCCGTACTGCCCTTCCGCGATCCCCGCATCGTTGCCGAGGATTATGCGATCCTCGACCAGCTCTGCCGGGGGCGGCTGGTGTTCGGTGCCGGCTCCGGCTACCTGCGCCACGAGTTCGAAGGCTTCAACATCGACGGCCGGACCAAGCGCGCACGCTTCGACGAGGCTCTCGCTCTGGTGCGGCGGCTGTGGCGCGGCGAACGGGTGCGCCACGCCGGGACGTACTACGCCCTCGACGATGTGGCCATCAACGTTCTCCCCTATGGCGGTCGCCAGCCCGAAACCTACATCGCCGTGCTGCGCGAGGAAGCGGCCCGGCATATCGGCCGCGCCGGCGAGAACCTGATGACCGTGCCCTATGCCACCGTCGACCGTTTCGAGGACATCGGCCGCCTGATCGCCGCCTATCGGGAGGGCGCCGCCGAGGCCGGGCACCGGCCGCGCAGCCTGGTGGCTCTCCACACCCATGTCGCGGACAGCGATGCCGCCGCCCGCGCCGAGGCCGAAGCGGCCTTCGATCTTTACGTGGCGACCCGCAAATACGCCAAGAGCCAGACCTACGAGGACATCCTCGAGAGCGGCCTGTCGCTGTTCGGTTCGGTGCAGACGGTGGCCGACAAGCTGGTGGCGTTGCACCGGATGGGGGTCGATCACGTGATGGCCCTCTACACCTTCGGTGACCTGCCGGTGGAGCTGGGCCGGCGTTCGCTGCGGCTGCTCGCGGAGGAGGCGCTTCCGGCCGCCCGCGCCCGCATCGGCGAGGCCACCACCGCATGAGGCGGCGGCGCCGATGAGCGAGCGCCGGGAAAGGACCACGGGCGAAGAGGCGGGCGACGGGCTGCGGCTGGTGCTCGATCGCGAGACCCTCCGGGCCGGGGCGTTGCAGCATCATTTGCGGGCCCGGGCGGCGGGCATGGAGCTGTGGAGCGAGGAGCGGATCCGCCGTTCGCTGACCGAAACCCTGGCCGCCCGGCCCGAACCCGGCGGCGATGTGTGGCTCTTTGCCTACGGCTCGCTGATCTGGAACCCGACCATCCACTTCGCCGAAATGCGCATCGCCCTGCTGCGCGGCTATCATCGTCGCTTCTGTCTGCGCACGGTGCTGGGCCGCGGCTGCTGCGAGCGGCCCGGGCTGATGCTCGGTCTCGACCATGGCGGAAGCTGTCGCGGAGTGGCCTACCGGCTGCCGGCGGCGAGCGCCGAGGAGGAACTCCTGCTGGTATGGCGGCGGGAGATGGTGGCCGGCGCCTACCGGCCGCGCTGGCTGCGGGCGCGCAGCGGGGAAGGGCCGCTGACGGTGCTCGCGTTCACCATCGAGCGGCGCCACGAACGCTACTGCCCGCGCCTCTCCGAGGAGGAGCGCATCGCCATGCTGGCGACCGCGCGAGGCCCGCTCGGGCGGGCATCCGACTATCTGTTCGACACCGCCCATCATCTCGCCGAACTGGGTATCCCCGATCGCCAGCTCGAACGCCTCTGCGAGGCGGTCCGTGCCTATCAGGAACGACTCAGGGGCGAACCGAACGTTGATCGACGATGAGCGGGCCGAGCCAGTCCGGCGGCGGTTCGGGAGGAGCCAGCGGCGCGAACCGGTCGGCCGGACGCAGAATCCCGCAGTCCCACCGATAGCCCGGCTTTCTGCCGGTCAGACTGCCGCCCCGCTCGTACCGGCACTCGCAGCGCTTGCCGGCCATCGGCGTCACCGTGCCGACGCGCGACGCGTCGCAGATCGGAGGCCCGGCCGCCAGCGGAACGGGTGTGCCGGTGGCCGTCAGCAGGATGGTGAGAAGGAGGACGCGGCTCGCGGACATGATCGGGTCTCCCTGCCCCCGTATAGCCCGGAGATCGCCGGGGGCGGAGAGCCGCCGCTGCCTCTGCGTACTCAGCTATTGCCGGAGGGCTCGCGTTTCTGTTCTTCGCCCGGGCGCTCGCTGCCTTCCGCCGCACGCTTGATAGCCGCGCCCAGCCGCTCCAGCGCCTGACCGAGGCTGCGCAGCGCCTCCTCGCCCAGCTCGACTCCGGCGCGCATGCTGCTCTGCAGCTTCTCGCGCACCACCTCGGCCTCGGCCCGCAGGTTCTTCAACGTGGTGTCGTCGAGCCCATCGGCCAGCTTCTCGATCCGCTCCTTGAACTCCTGCAGCCGGGCACGGCTCTTCTCGAGGATTTCGCGTTCCACGCTCATGCTCGTCCCTCCATGTGGCTCCTGGTCCGCCCTTCACGTCGGGATTGGCGGCATACATTCAAGATCCCCTTGCCGCTGCGCGGATCCGCCACAGTTTTTCACGTTGGTCCGGTTTCGTATATGGGTTCCGAGCACCCACCGGTCGGTCGTTGCCGCCCGGGAACCGCAGGTCTTGCAGGCAGGAGCGAGATGGGCGAGGCAGTAGCCGCGGAAGATGTTCTGTCGCGCAAGGAGCAGAAGGAATCCCCCCTCTACGAGGGGCGCGTCAAGGTCTATCCGAAAGCGGTACGCGGACGGTTCCGGACCATCAAATGGGTGGTTCTGATCGTCCTTCTCGGCATCTACTACGCCGTCCCCTGGATCCGCTGGGATCGGGGGCCCGGCGCTCCCGACCAGGCGGTCCTCGCGGATTTCGTTACCCGCAGGCTGTATTTCTTCGGCATCGAGATCTGGCCGCAGGAAATCTATTTCCTCACCGGGCTGCTGGTGCTGGCCGCATTCACCCTGTTCCTGGCCACCGCCCTGTTCGGGCGCGTCTGGTGCGGCTTCACCTGTCCGCAGACCGTCTGGACCGATCTCTTCCTGTGGGTCGAGCGGATGGTGGAGGGAGATCGCGGCGATCGCATCCGTCTCGACAAGGCCCCCTGGACCGCCGGTAAGATCGCCAGAAAAGGGATCAAGCACCTGCTGTGGCTGATGATCGCGGCCGCCACCGGCGGTGCCTGGATCATGTATTTCAACGATGCGCCGACGGTGACGATGGCCCTGCTCACGGGCAGCGCCAGCCTCACCCAGTATTTCTTCTTCGGCCTGTTCACCGGTACGACGTATCTGCTCGCCGGTATCGCCCGCGAGCAGGTCTGCATCTACATGTGCCCCTGGCCCCGCATCCAGGGGGCACTGATCGACCAGGACACCCTGGCGGTGACCTACGAGCGCTGGCGCGGCGAGCCGCGCATGCCGTTCCGCAAGAGCCAGGACTGGAGCGAGCGCGGCGACTGCATCGACTGCAAGCAGTGCGTCGTGGTCTGCCCCATGGGCATCGACATCCGGGACGGTTTCCAGCTCGAATGCATCGGCTGTGCCCTCTGCGTCGACGCCTGCAACAACGTAATGGAGAAAATCCACCGGCCGCGGAATCTCATCACCTATGACAGCGAGCGCAATCTCGAGCTGCGCGAGCAGGGGCTGCCGCCGAAACTCAAGCTGATCCGTCCCCGCACCATTCTCTACGCCTCGGTCCTCGCACTGGTCGCCGCCGTCATGCTGGCGGCACTGCTGCTGCGCTCGGATGCCGAAATCAGCGTCCTGCACGACCGCAGTCCGCTGTTCGTCAGCCTTTCCGACGGCAGCCTTCGCAACGGCTATACCGTCAAGATCCTCAACAAGGAGCGGCGGCCGCGGCGCTTCGAAGTGACGCTCGAAGGCTTGGAGAACGCGACCCTGACGATGATCGGCACCCGCAAGCTGAGCGGTCGCAGCATCACCGTCGAGGCGCCGCCCGACGCGGTGAGCGAGCACCGCATCTTCGTCACCGCGCCGCGGGCCGTGGTGAAAGGTGACGCGACGGAGGTCGTCTTCGTCATCACCGACGAGGAGAGCGGTGAGACACAGCGGGCGGAGAGCGTGTTCCGGGGACCGCGAACATGAACCGGGCGCGTGCCAAGGAACGCCGGGGCGGGCACTGGATTCCCTGGGCGTTCGGAGCCTTCTTTCTGGTCGTGCTGATCGCCAACGGGACCATGGTCTATATCGGCATGACCACCTGGACCGGGCTGGTCTCGACCAACTATTACGAGGAAGGTCGTACCTACAACCGCAACATCGCGGCCGCCGAGGCGCAGGCGGCGCTGGGCTGGCAGGTCGCGGCCGAGGCGCGCCTGACCCGAGGCTTCGAGGGTGCGCTCACGGTCGATGTGCGCGACCGTCGGGGCCGGCCCATCGCCGATGCCTCGGTGACCGCCCGTTTCATCCGCCCGACCTCGGAGGGAAGCGACTTCTCGGTCGATCTCGCGGCCGCGGGCGACGGTCGCTACCGTGCCGCCTTCACCCTGCCGCTGACCGGGCTGTGGGACATCCATCTCGACATCACCCGCGGCGACGACCGCTTCGTCACGACGCGGCGGGTGATCCTGCGCTGATGGCACGAGCGGACGGCGGCCGCGGTGCGGATCCGGGCGAAGAGCTGCCCCCGCCCGACGTTCTGCCGTTCGTGCGCGAGGATGCCGAAGACGGCGCCCGGCTGCTGCATCTGATGGTGGAAGGTGTGCATTGCGGTGGCTGTGTCGCCCGCATCGAGCGGCGGCTGGCCCGCGAGCCCGATGTCGAGACCGCTCGCGTCAACCTCACCACC
>JALSRW010000544.1 GCA_026984595.1 Alphaproteobacteria bacterium | reverse complement strand
CGCCCTTCTTCGAGCTCTCCCAACAGTTCGACTTCTATGCGGACGAACCGGTGACCGTGGTAGAGGTCTATCTGCCGGCCGAGCGGATGCCCAAGGAGGTGTTCTATCTGCCGGCGCTGTTGCTGCTCGGGATCGTTCTCCTGGCCCAGCTCGGGCGACGACGTCGTGAGGTCGCCGGCGCCGCCGCGACCGCCGATTGAGGAAGGGCGCAATCCGGCGGTCGCGGCCACCGGCCGGCCGTCGTGAAGAAGGGAAAGGATCGCAGAGATGTCCGCACGCCCGTACGAGAACATTCTCCTGCCGGTCGATCTCGGGCATGCGAGCTCCTGGCGGTGGGCACTGCCGCGCGCCCTCGACATCGCGCGCATGCACGGCGGCAGGCTGCATGTGCTCACCGTCATTCCGAGTTTCGGCATGCCCGTGGTGGGATCCTTCTTCCCCGCGGATTTCGCCGACAGGGCACGGAAGGAAGCGGAGCAGGCGGTCGCCGCCTTCATCCGCGAGAACGTGCCGGAGGATGTGCAGGCGGACGGCTATGTGGCGGTGGGGACGATCTACGACGAGATCATCCGCGCTGCCGATCGCATCGGCTGCGATCTGATCGTCCTCGCCTCCCATCGGCCGGAAATGAAGGATTATCTCCTCGGCACCAACGCGGCACGGGTGGTGCGGCACGCACGACAGTCGGTGCTGGTGGTGCGGTCCTGAACCTGGCTGCGGGGGCGGAACGGCGACCATGGCCATGGCCGGTACCGAGCGGATCAAGCATCTCTTCCTCTGGCCGGCGGTGCTGTTGGTGCTGCTGGTGGCCCTGTTTCCGCTGGTCTATTCGCTGACCATCAGCTTCCAGCAGGTGCGGCTGGTGCCCCCTTCGCCGCCCCGCTTCGTCGGCCTCGACAATTACCTCACCCTGTTCGCCCGGCCGCGCTTCTGGCAGGTGCTGTGGAACACCGGCGTGATCAGCTTGACCTCGGTGGCCATCCAGTACGTGCTGGGCTTCGCCATCGCCCTGGCCCTGCATGCCCGGGTGCCCGGCGAGCGGCTGTTCCGGATCACCTTCCTGCTGCCGATGCTGATGGCGCCGGTGGCGGTGGCCCTGATCTGGCGGATGCTGTTCCATTCCACCCTGGGGCCGGTCAACCAGCTCTTCTCCCTCTTCGGCCTCGCCAATCTGCCCTTCACCACCGATCCCGTCTGGGCCAAGAGCTCGCTGGTGATCGTCGAGGTCTGGCAGTGGACCCCCTTCGTCATCCTCTTGATGCTGGCCGGGCTGCAGTCCCTGCCGGAGGACATCTACGAGGCGGCTCGCCTCGAGGACGCGTCTCCCTGGACGCAGTTCTGGACCATCACCTTTCCGCTGCTGCTGCCGGTCTCGGCGGCGGTGGTCTTCATCCGTCTCATCGAATCGATGAAGATCATCGACACCGTGTTCGTGCTCACCGGCGGCGGCCCGGGCGTGTCCACCGAGACCCTGACCCTCTACGCCTACCAGGAAGGGCTCAAGAAGTTCAATCTCGGCTACACCAGTGCTCTGAGCTTCGCCTTCCTGATCATCGTCCTGGTCTTCGGCGCCATCTACCTGGCGCTTCTGCGCCCCCAGATCGAAAAGCGGATCTGAGGGGGGGGAGCGGGCACTTATTTTTGAACCCCGCGCTCGCCCGCTATCAGTGCGGGGCTCGGCTCGCGGACCTCACGATCGCTCGTTATGACATATGTTGAACAAAAACACATGGACAAGAATATGGCGCTCTTCGTCTTCCGCGGAGCGAAAAACATAGCGCCACTCTCCACGGCGTTGTTCTCCGCAATAATTTACTAACAGCGGGTGCATGGAAAGTGCTTCTCGGACGGTCTTGAGTAGTCTCGTGAAACCTTTGGTGTCCTTGTTGAAGATGATGAGGCTCGCCTTACAGTCCCTCCATGTCAGGTAGCCGAGCAGTTGGTCCACCGCTTGGAGGAGTTGCTTGGTACCTCTCCACACCTTGCATTCCCCGATGAATGCTGCTCGCTCTTGGTCTTCTATGCGGATATCTGTTTTGCCGGATTTGCGGAACGTCTCCCCCGTAGCGCCGCCTTGGTAATGCCCGTTCAGATGGGCGAGAATGACCTCCCGCAATTCGTTCTCTTTGAATTTGGCGAAGGTCGCCGGTGCGGTCTCGAACGTCCGTCCTTCGTGCCGGATGATGGCGAGGATGTTGTCGTATAACTCGTCGGTTATGCCGGGTTCGGGTTTGCAGCCGGACTTGGACGGAGGCGGCAATGGTTTAGTGATCTTCTCCTCGACCTTAATGGGTTTGATGGGCGGGGCGCCTTCTCTCCGCTTTAGGGGGATGGCCAGGACAGCGGACAGGCCTTCGTGTTGTTGCAGGCGCTGGCGCCGGGCATCGATTGCGGCCCGGATGTGCTCGGGGAGTTCGTCATTGTGACGCTCGACTTGTCCGCGTTGGGTTTTGATGTGATCATGAACATCTGAAAGCGTTTTATCAAGCTCCTTGCGGAACTGTTCTTCATCGGCATCATGTGGCTTGATGATGGTGATGATGAGCGTGCCGGCTTGTTCGCCGCGAGGGGGCGTGATGCTTCCTACAGGGAAGCTATGGCGACATGGATTGGGTTTTAGCTTCCATAACTGAGGATCGCCAGTGTATGGGATCGTGATGATTACTTCCGTAGCGGGAACCATCCGAGGTCCGTCAAAATCGGTGCTCCAATAACGGGTCCGGTCACCGCTCACGTCCACCAGAGTCTCGTTCTGCTCCATCTCGGCATTATCCTCGTATAGCGTGAGAGGCACAATGCGAAGCCGGGATACCAGATGGTGTACCAAGCGTTGGTCCGTCGATCCTAGAAACTGATCTGTTGGGATACTGCTAACGATTTCGGGGATGCTTCGTGTTTGTGTCCACAACAGGCCATCGAGATCGCCTTCGCAGAACAGCCGGTTTCGCGAATCACTCGCCATGGCGGACGAACTCCCTACTGTTGCTCATCCGAACAAATCGGAATGGCTCCCGGTTCGGACCAGCACCAGCTCATCTTCGTTTTCGATCCAGATAAGGAGCCAGTCCGGTTCCAGATGACACTCCCAGAAATCGGCCCATCTGCCGGAAAGCCGGTGGATGCGGTGACTACGGTCCAAGGGCTGGCCCTGGAGCAGTCGTTCGACGACCGACCACAGCTTGTCGAGATCCTTGCGGCGCCGCCTGACGCGCTTGAGATCGCGCTCGAACCGCCTGGTCGTCGCGAGGCGGAGCATCAGCCATGGGCGCGCTTCAGAGCGTCGAGGCTCGACCACTCGGTGAGGTTCTCGCGCTCGCGCGCCTCGCGCATGGCATCCCGCGTCTCGGCGTTGGGAATTTCAACGGCAAAGGGCAATCCGCGACGCAGCGCCACCTGCCGGTAGAACAGGCGGATCGCCTCGGCCGGTGTCAATCCGAGCGCGCGCAGAATGGTTTCCGCTTCCGCCTTGAGCTCGGGCTCGACGCGGGCACGAACCGTGTCTGTCTTGGCCATCGCTGCTTCCTTTCGTGCCCAATGTAGCACGCCCGGGGAACAGCGCAACGCGGCCTCGCGAACCGGACGGACCGGTGCGTGGCCTGCCCGTGCCGGCGCAGGGTCGCTCCCGGCCTCCCTACATCTGCCGGGGCGTGGTGGCCTGCATCGAGGGGCGGGCCGCAAAGCGCGCGAACCAGGCGGCGAGCCGGGCACGGCCGTCGCGCCACTTGTCGGCGCCGAAGCGGAAATCGAGATAGCCCAGCGCACAGCCGATGGTAATGCTGCCGATATCCGGCTCCTCGGCGAGCTGGTCGACATTCCGTTCCAGCCAGTCGAGACCGCGCTGCACCTTCAGCTTCTGATGCTCGACCCAGGCCTGCCAGCGCAGCTCCTCGGGCCGCAGGAAGGTCTCGTAGCGGGCGAGAAGGGCGGCATCCATCATGCCGTCGCCCAGCGCCTGCAGGGTGAGCGTCCGCCAGCGCGCCTCGCCGGCCTGCGGAAACAACCGGTTGCCGCCGGCCAGATGGTCGAGATATTCGCAGATGACGCGGGAATCGTAGAGCGCGTGGCCGTTGTCGAGGACGAGAGTGGGAAGCTTGCCCAGCGGATTGTCGGCGATCACGGCGGCGCTGGGCTCGACCGGCGACAGGAGATGATCGTCGACCGTGATGCGCTCGGCGAGGCCCAGCTCGTGGGCCGAGACCATGACCTTGCGTCCGAAGGGCGATGCCGGATTGCTGTGCAGACGCATCTCTCGTTCTCCCCCGTCGTTCTCGGTAGTTCACCGGGGCCGGAGGGCGGCGCCCGTGATCCGGCCGTGCAACTGCACAACAGGTAGTGCCTCGCCGCCTCGGGCGAAAGCCCCGATGGCGCGCGGTCAGCCGCTGGCCCGCAGATGGTCGGCCTCGCCGACATGCAGGGTCCACAGGACCACCCGTTTCAGCACCTTGCCCAGAGCCTCGTCGAAGGCTTCGACCACCGCTTCCATGCGGCGCGCGGCGATCGCGTATTCGGCCGCGAAGCGTTCCACCGCCACCACCCGCCGCCGGGGCATGCGCAGCAGGGTTGCGGTCAGCGAGACCGTGGCCATGCGCTGCCGGGCCGCAGTTTCCCGCACCTGGAAGGCGGTCAGCACCGAGCGCAACAGATAGTCCGGACGCAGCGGGTCGCGATCGGTGCCGACGGCGGCGATGGCGCCGGATGCCAGAAAGGATTGGACCAGGAGGATCTGGATCAGGCCGGGTACCCGATCGGACCACACCGCGTCGGCGAAATAGGCGATCTCGGTGCCGTCCCGCACGAACGCGATGCGGTCGGTATCCAATGCCCGCTCGGCCAGCGGCTCGCTCACCGCCAGCGACCATTCGACCGCCGCCAGGCCTTCCGGAAAGGTGGTCTTGGGGGTGAGGCGGAACACCCGCGGTGGCGGTCCCGGCCGCGGCAGCGTCGCACAGGAGGCGAGCAGGGCCGGTGCCGCGACGGTCCCGAGCCGCAGCAGCCGGCGACGCCGGAGCCCGAGGCGGCCGTCGTTCCCGTTCATGGCCGCACGCCCTGCGACAGACGATCGCCGAAGAAGAAGCGGGCGGGATCCTGGCGGATATCGCGCAGCAGGCTCTGAAGTTCGTTGACCATCCGTGTCGCATCCTCGATCAGTCCGGTCAGCAGGGGCAGGCCGGTGTCGGTGAAATCCTTGATGGAAGCGCGATTTTCCTCAACCAGCAGGCGCAGTTGCCGGGACATTCTCGCGACTTCGCGTGACGCATCGGCGACATCCGCCAACACCTTCTCGAGCTGGGCGTCGCGTGTTTCCAGCCGCGCGGTCAGGGTCTCCGCGAGCCGGGTGGTGGCGCGGGCGGTCCGGTCGAGTTCGGTGAGCAGCCCCGGCACTTTCCGGAGCACCGTTTCCAGTTGGCCCGCGGCGCCGGCGCCATGTTCGAGCAGCGCTTCGATGCGCGCCAGATTGGGGGCACTCAGCATCCGCTCCGTACGTTCGAGAACCCGGTTGAAGCGATCGACGGTGGTCGGCAGTGCCGCCGTCACCTCGTCGAGGGAGCGGGTCAGTTGGGCGAGGGGCGAGGGCAGGGCCGGGATCTCCGGCAGTTCGCCGGGCTCGGTCCGCGGTGGCGGCGGTGCCTGCGGGAACAGATCGAGGGCCACATAGAGCTGGCCGGTGAGCAGGCTTTCGAGCTGCAGACGGGCGCGCAGGCCGGCGGCGATCAGATCCTCGATCCGCCCCGTGCCCTCACCGGTGAGGTGGATGCGGTCGGGGGCGATCTCGATGATCACCGGCACCCGCAGCGCGCCGGTGGCCACATCGTATTCGGCGGCGATCTCCACCACCGTGCCCACCGGCACCCCGCGAAACGCCACCGTCGCCCCGCGCCGCAGGCCTTTCACCGATTCGTCGAAGCGGATCACGAAGCGCTCGGTGCGCGAGAAGAGACGCCCGCCGCCCACCGCCACCACCAGAGCCAGGAGCAGCAGCAGGGCGCCGAGGACGAAGGCTCCGATCAGGCGGGGATCCGCGCGTCTGCTCAAGAACCGTCTCCCGGAGCGCTGGCGGTGACGGGAAAGGCCGCACCGCGAGTGAGAAAGGCGCGGACCTTGGGCGGGCCGCCGGCGGCGAGCTCGCGGGGCGCGCCCCGGGCGAGGCCGCGCCGCGTTTCGATGTCGAGAAACAGGCAGTTGTCGGCGATGGTCAGAATGCTGGCCAGTTCATGGGTGACCACCACCATGGTGGTACCGAGACCGGCCCGCAGCTCCAGGAGCAGCTCGTCGATACGGCGGGCGTTGAGCGGATCGAGGCCGGCGGTGGGCTCGTCGAGGAACAGGAGTTCGGGATCGAGGGCCAACGCCCGGGCGATCGCCGCCCGCTTGCGCATGCCGCCGGAAAGCTCGTGCGGATAGGATTCCTCGAGACCACCGAGCCCCACCAGAGCCAGCCGATAGGCAACCAGATCGGCGATCGCTGCGGCATCCAGCGTGGTGTGGCGACGCAAGGGCAGGGCCAGGTTCTCGGCGAGGGTCAGCGAGCTCCAGAGCGCCCCGCTCTGGAAGGCGACACCGAGCCGGGATTGCAATGCCGCACGTCGGTCGGGGTCGAGATCCCAGAGCGAAACACCGGCGATACGCACTTCGCCGGCCGAGGGCGGCAGCAGCCCCACCAGCGCCCGCATCAGGGTACTCTTGCCGCAGCCGCTCTCGCCCATGATGACGAAGATCTCGCGGCGACGGACGACGAAGTCGACATGGTGCAGCACCTCGAGCTCCTCGTAGCCCACCGCCAGATCGCGGACCTCGAGGCAGATCCCGGGCGGGACGGTGGACCTGGCCGGTTCAGATGTCGAGGGCATAGTAGACCACGGTCAAAAGCGCGTCGCCGACGACGATGAGCACGATGCCGAGGACCACCGCACCGGTGGTGGCGCGGCCGACATCGGCGGCGGTGCGGCCGCTGCGCATGCCCATGAGGCAACCGGCATAGCCCACCAGCCAGCCGAACAGGGCGGCCTTGCCGAGACCCGCCCCGAAATCGGCGAAGGAGAGATAGCTCAGGCTCTGCTCGTAATACTGCAGGAGCGTGACCTCGGAGAGCAGGGTGGTGCTGACGGCACCACCGAGGATGCCGATCGCATCGGCATAGAGGGCCAGGAGCGGCATCATCAGGGCCAGCGCCAGCAGGCGCGGCAGCACCAGATAGTCGACCGGCGGGATGCCGAGCGTCAGGAGCGCATCGACTTCCTCGCCGGCCTGCATGCTGCCGAGCTCGGCGGCATAGGCCGCCCCGGTGCGCCCGGCCATGATGATCGCCGCCATCAGGGCGCCCATCTCGCGGGCCATGCCCAGGGTGACGAGATTGGCGACATAGATCTCGGCGCCCAGCCGTTCGAGCTGGGTGGCACCGACGAAGGCCAGGATGACACCCACCAGCACGCTGATCAGGCTGACGATGGGCAGGGCATCGGCCCCCGTCCGCTGCATGAAGGAGAGCAGATCCCGCCATTCGAACTGTACCCGGCCGCGCCCCAGGCGGGCGAAGGCGAGGGCCAGCTCGCCGAGGAAGCCGAGCGCCCCGCCGAGCGCTCCGGCGGCCGTGGCGAAGGCGAGGCCGAGGTGGGTCAGCAGACCCGGAGGGCGGCTCGGCTCGACCGCGCGGGCGCGGGACGGGGCGGCGGCCAGGGCCAGGAGACGCGTCACCCCCTCGGGCAGCGCCTCCTGCCGGATCTCGATGCCGCGTTGGCCGGCCCAGGCCTCCAGCCGCGCCAGGGTGACCACGAAGCGGCTGTCCCAGCGTTCCAGCCCACGCCCGTCGAAGAGCAAAAGTCGCACGGGCCCCGCCCGCTCCAGCCCCGCCATCAGCTCCTGGAGCGAAGGCAGTCGCGCGCGCAGCGTCCAGGCACCCGAAAAGCGGAGTCGCAGACTGTGTTCCTGCGGTCCCGGCAGCAGTGCACAGTCGCCCTGCGCCGATTCGCCGGTTGCATTG
>JALSRW010000543.1 GCA_026984595.1 Alphaproteobacteria bacterium | reverse complement strand
CATAGTCGTGGCCGTCGATGCGGCTCACGTTCCAGCCGTAGGCCTCGAAGCGCCGCAGCACGTCATCGGAGCAGGCGAGATCGAGTCGGCCGTCGATGGAGATGCCGTTGTCGTCGAACAGAACCACGAGCCGGTCGAGGCGGAGATGACCGGCGAGCGAACAGGCCTCGTGGCTGACCCCCTCCATGAGGTCGCCGTCGGAGGCGATCACCCAGGTGCGATGGTCGACAAGCTCCGAGCCGAAAGTCGCGCGCAGATGGGCCTCGGCGATGGCCATGCCCACGGCATTCGCAATCCCCTGGCCCAGAGGACCCGTGGTGGTCTCGATGCCGGCAGCGAGGCCGTATTCCGGATGCCCCGCGGTGCGCGAACCGAGCTGGCGGAAGCGCTCGAGCTCCGCGAGCGGCATGTCCTCGAAGCCGCTGAGATGGAGCAGCGCATAGAGGAGCATGGAGCCGTGGCCGGCCGAGAGCACGAAGCGGTCGCGGTCCGGCCAGCGGGGCTCGCGGGCGTAGAACTTCAGATGCCGGGTCCAGAGCACGGTCGCCACATCCGCCATCCCCATCGGCATTCCGGGATGGCCGGACTTCGCCTTCTCGACCGCGTCGATGGCGAGAAAGCGGAGCGCGTTGGCGAGCTCGGTGAGGCTTACTCCGGCGTCCTCGGTCTGCGCGAAGCGTGCTGCGGCGGTCACCATCGGCCCTTCTCCTCAGATCGCATAGATGCCCTGGGCCGCCTTCACCATGTGATAGGCGAGCAGAAGCTGGGTGAGCGCGAGCGGATGGCTGATCTCGCGGCCGCCGAATTCGCCGACGTTCTCGCGCAGATAGCTCGCTTCGGGAATGAGCGACCAGAGCAGGTCCTCGACGCGTTTCGCCCGGCCTTCCGGAATGTCGCCCATGATCTCGAGCAGATCCACCGGCTTGCCGTCGATGTCACGCGCGAGCTCGAGGCGGATGCCGCCGTTGGGATTGCCGTCCAGGATCGGCGTGAGATCAGGATGCGGCAGTGTCGGCCGCAGAATGTGGCGCACGTTCAGATGTGCGCCCGTCTCCTCCGCCTGTCCCTCGGGCCGATAGAAGGTGATGACGATATCGGCGAAGGTGCGCTGCGGCCTGATGTACTTCTCGGTATCCTCATGCCGCTCTTCGATCTGCTTCAGTACCTGCTCCGGGGTATAGCCGCGCTTGGTCGTGTCGCGGTGGATCTTCCACTTGATGCGCAGCTCCTCCTCGGGCTCGAGGTACACCTTGACATCGTAGCACTGCCGCATCGCGCGGGTGTGGTAGCCGAGCAAACCTTCGACGATGATGTAGGGCTTCGGCGCCACATACTCCGGCCGCACCAGGGTACCGGTGCTGTGGTCGTAGACCGGCTTCAGGATCGGCTCGCCCTGCCGCAGCAGCCGCAGATGCTGCTCCATGATGTCGATGTAGTTGCAGTCCGGGTGCAGCGGCGTGATGCCGAGCTCGGCCCGCTGCTTGCGGTCGTACTTGTGATAGTCGTCGGTGCAGATGGTCACGACCCGGTCCGGGCCGAGGATGGCAGCGATGCCGGAGGTGAGTGTCGTCTTGCCCGCTGCCGAGTCGCCAACGATGCCGAGGATGATGGGGTGGTCCACGCGACGTTCGGTCATGTCTGCGGTTTCCGTGTTCAGGAGCTGCGCGGAATGTACGTCGTGAGGAGCTG
>JALSRW010000542.1 GCA_026984595.1 Alphaproteobacteria bacterium | reverse complement strand
CCGCAACATCCTCGACGCTGCCGGGTTCCGGTGCCGTTCGCTCCACGGCCGGCAGGGGAAATTTCGACGTACGAAGGGGGGTGGTGGGCGCGGCTGGGATCGAACCAGCGACCCCTACGATGTCAACGTAGTGCTCTCCCGCTGAGCTACGCGCCCTTCCCGCCGGTTCATAGGGCGCGAAGATGGCCCTGACAAGAGGGCCGCCGAGGCTTTCCGCCGCAGCGGTTGCGCGGTGGCGCGAGCTGTGGTGATCTGCCTGCGCCAGACCAGCGAGGTGGCCGCTTGACCGCGCATCTTCCGCACCCTTTCCGGCTCTATCCGGCGCAGCCTCCGTACCTGCCGGTGCTGATCTCCTCGCCCCACAGCGGTACCTTTCTCCCGACCGAGGTACGGGCTCGCATGGCCTGCGGGGAAGACGCGTTGCGGGTTCTCGACGACGGGCCGGTGCACCTCCTCTTCCTGGCCGCGCGGAGCTGTGGAGCCGCCATGCTGGCGGCCACCCACCGCCGGGCCTATGTCGATCTCAACCGCGATCCGCGCGAGATCGATCCGGTGCTGCTGGACGAGCGGCCGGTCGATGCCGATCTGCGGATCAGTCTCCGGGTGCGCGCCGGTCTCGGGGTGGTGCCCTCCCGCCTCGGCAGCCGTCCCCTCTACCGCCGGCCGCTCGGCATGGCCGAGATCGCCGGGCGCCTCGAGCGGGTGTATCTGCCGTATCATCGCGAGCTGGAGCGGCGCCTCCGATCGCTGCGGCAGCGTTTCGGTGTGGCCGTCCTGCTCGATATCCATTCGATGCCGGCCAGCGCCTCGCGGGTCGACCGACAGCTCGTCGACGTCGCCCTCGGCGACTGCCACGGCCGGGCCGCGGATCGGGGTCTCGCCGCGCGGGCCATCGACACCCTGCGCGACGCCGGTCTCCTGGCGATTCGCAACCGCCCCTTCGCCGGCGGTCACATCACCGAGAGCTACGGCCGGCCGGCGGAAGGGGTGCACGCCCTCCAGCTCGAGCTACGGCGCGATCTGTTCATGGACGAGGCCAGCCATCGGCCGCACAGCGGCGCGGAAGCGCTGGCGCCGGTGCTGGCCCGTCTGCTGGCCAACCTCGCCGATGCCGCCCTGGCGACGGTGCGGCCCGATCGCATCCTCGGCCCCGTCGCCTGAACCCTTTCGCCGGAGCTCCTCGCCCCGCGCCATACCGGGATGACGCCGCCCCGCCTTGACCGCCGGCGCCGCCTCCCCGACCCTTGGGGGAGACCCGCAACCGCGAAGGGAGGAGCGCCGCCATGGCGGTCGAGGAATGGCGGGGCGGACGCGATCTTCTCGGTGCGCTGCTCGACGAGACCCTGCAGATCGCCTGCCGTACCCGCGATCTGCTGGGTGAGGGCGCGCCGCGCGCATCCGATCCGCTGCCGGTTCTGGCCGAGCTCGAACGGGCCGCCCGCATCGGCCGCATCGCCACCCGGGTCAGCGCCTGCATGGCCTGGCTGCTGGCCCGTCGTGCCGTTGCCGTCGGCGAGCTGACGCCGGAACAGGCGCGTCGGGAGGATTGGCGCCTGCTGCGGCTCGAGGGCGCGTTCTGGGAGGAGGAGCCGGAGGCCGGAGAGGAAGCCGCGCTGGCCGGGCTGGTACGCCGTGCCGAGCAGCTCTACGCGCGCGTGCAGCGGCTGGATCGCGGCCTCGATCGGGACGGCGCGCCGGCCATTGTGGGACCCGACCAGGAGGCATAGAGTGGCCCGGCAACGATCGCCGGAGGGGTCGATATGGGCTTTCTCGCCACCAGCCTGTCGCGCATCAAGCCGTCACCGACCATGGCCGTCACCAATCTCGCCCGGGAACTCAGGGCGGCCGGCCGCGATATCATCGGTCTCGGTGCCGGCGAGCCCGATTTCGACACTCCCGACCATGTGAAGGAGGCGGCCATCGCCGCCATCCGCCGCGGTGAGACCAAATACACCAATGTCGACGGCACGCCCGAGCTCAAGGCGGCGATCGCCCGCAAGTTCCGGCGCGAGAACGGGCTCGACTACGAACCTTCGGAGATCACCGTCGGCGCCGGCGGCAAGCAGGTCCTCTACAACGCCTTCATGGCCACCCTCGACGCCGGCGACGAGGTGGTGATCCCGGCTCCCTACTGGGTCTCCTATCCCGACATGGTGCGGCTGGCCGGCGGCGAGCCGGTGTTCGTCGCCTGTCCCGCCGAACAGGGGTTCAAGCTACAGCCCGAAGCCCTGGCCCGGGCCATCACGCCACGCACCAAATGGCTGGTTCTCAATTCGCCGAGCAACCCCACCGGCGCCGCCTATCGCCGCGAGGAACTCGAAGCCCTCGCCGAGGTGTTGCGGGCCCATCCGCAGGTGCGGGTGATGACCGACGACATGTACGAGCATCTCGTCTACGATGATTTCCACTTCACCACCATCGCCCAGGTGGCGCCCGACCTGAAGCCCCGCACGCTCACCGTCAACGGCGTCTCCAAGGCCTACGCCATGACCGGCTGGCGGATCGGCTATGCCGGAGGCCCGCGCGAGCTGATCAAGGCAATGGCCACCATCCAGAGCCAGAGCACCTCCAATCCCTGTTCCATCAGCCAGGCGGCGGCCGTCGCCGCCCTCGACGGGGATCAGGGCTTCCTCGCCGAGCGCAACCGGGTGTTCCGCGAACGCCGCGATCTGGTGGTGGCGATGCTGAACGAGGCGCCGGGGCTTTCCTGCCCGAAGCCGGAAGGGGCGTTCTATGTCTATCCGAGCTGCGCGGGGGTGATCGGGAGACGGCCGCCGGGCGGCCGGCCGATCGCCGACAGTGAGCAGTTCGCCCGCTATCTCCTCGAGGATGCCGGGGTGGCGGTGGTCCATGGTGCCGCCTTCGGGCTCGATCCCCATTTCCGGATCTCGTATGCCACCGCCACCGAACTGCTCGAGGAGGCCTGCCGGCGCATCATCCGCGCCTGCGAACGGCTGACCGGGTGAGCAGGGCGGGCCGGATCAGCCGTTTTCGAACATCCGGTGCTCGAGCACATCGCCGATCCGTACCCCGTAGCGGGCGATCGAGCCCGCCGGCAGCTCGAGCACGGCGCGGGCCGGTACCCCGGGCGACAACACCTTCTCCGACAACGGCTCGGCATCGGCGATCAGCCCCACCACCCGGCCACGCGCATCGAAGAACAACATGTCGAGCGGGATCAGGGTGTTCTTCATCCACATCGCCACCGCGCCGGTGGCGCCGAAATCGAACAGCATGCCGAAACCTTCCGGCAGGGATCGGCGGAACATCAGACCATGGGCGCGCTGGGCGGAGGTGGCGGCGAACTCCAGGAACAGGCGGAAGCGGCCCTTGGAGGTCACCAGGGTGCCGCGGGTGACCGGAAAGGTGACGTCGTTCTCCGCACGGGCCAGGGCCGGTGGCGTGCCGAAGCGGCCGAACCAGGGAAGGAGCATCGTCGCCAGGAGGAAGAGCAGTACGGGCGCCGACTTGGCGACGGCCGCGAGGCGTGGCATCAGGCCTGGCGGGGCGGTCCGCCGAGAGGATGGTGCGATGGATTTGGCTGCGCGCATTCGTAAAATCCCTGATTTTCCGAAGCCGGGGATCCTCTTCTACGACATCTCGACCCTGTTGATCGACCCGAAAGCCTGGCGCGAAACCATCGACCGCATGGCCGAGGCGGCCCGCGCCTTCGCACCCCGATGCCTCGCCGCCATCGAATCGCGGGGCTTCCTGTTGGCGGCACCGCTGGCGCTCGAGCTCGGCATCGGTTTCGTCATGGTGCGCAAGCTCGGCAAGCTGCCGGGAACCGTGGTCAGCCATTCCTACGATCTCGAATATGGCAGCGACACCCTGCAGCTCGCCGACGGGCTGGTGGCTCCGGGCAGCCGGGTGCTGGTGGTCGACGATCTCATCGCCACCGGAGGTACCGCGCGGGCCACCGTCGAACTGCTCGAAAAGGTCGGTGCCGAGGTGGTGGGCGGCCTGTTCCTGATCGAGCTCCTGGGGCTCGGCGGTCGAACCCAGCTCGGTGTGCCGAGCACCGCGCTGCTGCAGTTCCCGGCCTGATCACGGGATGAACTGCTCCTTGAGGATGCGCTCCTCGAGATTGTGCTCGGGGTCGAACAAGAGCCGGAAGGAGATGGAGCGGTCCTCCCAGACATGGATGGCATGCACGTCGCGCACCTCGGTGTAGTCGGCCACCGCGCTCACCGGCCGCTTCTCGGGATCGAGAACCCGCACGCAGAAACGGGTCCGGCTGGGTAGCAGCGCCCCCCGCCAGCGGCGCGGGCGGAAGGCGCTGATCGGCGTCAGTGCCAGCAGATTGGCGCCGAGCGGAATGATCGGGCCGTGGGCCGAGAGGTTGTAGGCGGTACTGCCGGCCGGAGTGGCGATCAGGATGCCGTCGCAGACCAGTTCCGGCATGCGGCACACCCCGTCGATATCGACCGCCAGCCGCGCCGCCTGGCGGGTCTCCCGGAACACCGAAACCTCGTTGATCCCGAGACTGCCGACCTCGCTGCCATCGCCCAGCTCGGCCCGCATCCGCAGGGGATGGAGATCGACCGGGGTGGCCACCGCGATCCGCTCCAGCAGCCCGTCCGGACGGTAGCTGTTCAGGAGAAAGCCGACGGTGCCCAGGTTCATGCCGTAGATGGGCAGGCGTTTGTCGAGGAAGCCGTGCAGCGTCTCCAGCATGAAACCGTCGCCGCCGAGAGCGACGATCAGATCGGCTTCGTCGATCGGCAGGTTGCCGTAACGGGCCGTCAGCTCCTCCAGCGCCCGCTGCGCTTCCTGCGAGCGCGCGGCACGAAAGCTTATGCGCACGACAGGTTTCCCCCGCTCTAGCGACATCCCCGGGCTGCGTGCCCAAGGCATACACGCCATTCACAAACCCGCCAGATCTTTCTAGGATGTCCGCCGGACAAGAAGGCTGTGCGGCCATGCCCGCCCGCGCCAGGGAGCCCGACGCCATGCTGGTCGATCCATTCGGACGAGAGGTCAGCTACATCCGCATCTCGGTGACGGATCGCTGCGATTTCCGCTGCGTCTACTGCATGGCCGAGAACATGACCTTCCTGCCCAAGCGCGACCTGCTCACCTTGGAGGAGCTGCTGCGCCTGGCGGATGCCTTCATCGCCCTCGGCGTGCGCAAGATCCGCCTCACCGGCGGCGAGCCGCTCGTGCGGCGCAACGTGATGTGGCTGGTTCACGAGCTCGGTCGCCGTCTCGGGCACGGCCGCCTCGAGGAACTGACGCTGACCACCAACGGCAGCCAGCTTTCGCGTTTCGCCACCGAGCTCGCCGCCGCCGGGGTGCGGCGCATCAACGTCTCGCTGGACACCCTGTCCCGCGAGCGCTTCGAGGCGATCACTCGCTGGGGGAAGTTCGACAAGGTGATGGCCGGCATCGAGGCGGCCAAGGCGGCCGGTCTCGCCATCAAGATCAACATGGTGGCACTCAAGGGGGTCAACGAGGACGAGTTCGACCGGATGATCGCCTGGTGCGGCGCGGAAGGATTCGACCTGACGCTGATCGAGACCATGCCGCTGGGCGAGGTGGAAGGGGACCGGGTCGAGCAGTATCTCCCGCTCTCGGAGGTCCGGGCGCGGCTCGAGGAGCGCTGGACGCTGACCGACATTCCGTGGCGGACCGGCGGCCCGGCACGCTATGTACGGGTCGAGGAGACCGGCGGCAGGCTGGGCTTCATCACCCCGCTCACCCACAATTTCTGCGAATCCTGCAACCGCGTGCGGATCACCTGTACGGGCACCATGTTCATGTGCCTCGGTCAGGAGGACAAGGTGGAGCTGCGCGAGGTGCTGCGGGCCTCGGAGAGCGATGCGCTGCTGATCGCGGCGATCCGCGAGGGCATCGCCCGCAAGCCCAAGGGGCACGATTTCGTCATCGATCGTCGCCACAATCGCCCCGCACTCGGCCGCCATATGAGCGTCACCGGCGGCTGAAGCCGCGCTCGCGCCCCGGCAGATCAGACCAGGATCGGCGAACCTTCGGCGCGTTCGGCGAGCATCGCCAGTGCGGTGCGGACCGCCGCCAGGCGCACCTCCCGCCGATCGCCGGTGAACACATACTGCTGATGACGGGCGGGATCGCCCCGGCGCAATGCCGCGAAATGGACGAGCCCCACGGGCTTGTCCGGGGTGCCGCCGCCGGGGCCGGCGATCCCGGTCACCGCCACCGCCAGATCGGCGCCGCTTCGGGCCAGCGCCCCTTCGGCCATCTCGCGGGCGACGATCTCGCTGACCGCGCCGAAACGGGCGAGACTTTCGCTCCGCACCCCCAGCATCTCCTGCTTGGCGGCATCGGAGTAGGTCACATAGCCCCGGTCCACCACATCGGAGGAGCCGGGGATCTCGGTCAGGCAGCCGATCACCAGGCCGCCCGTGCAGGATTCGGCGGCGGCCAGACGCAGCCCCGTTCCGCGGCAGCGTTCGAGAACCCGTCGGGCCAGCGCCAGCAGCTCGTCATCGAACATCGGTCCCTCCCGGGGGCAGGCCGACGGTGGCCACGGCATAGGCGGCGATGCCTTCGCGGCGGCCGGTGAAGCCGAGCCCCTCGCTGGTGGTCGCCTTGACGCTCACCGCCCGCGGCGGCAGGCCGAGCAGATCGCCGATCCGCGCGCACATGGCGGCGCGATGCGGAGCGAGGCGGGGCGCCTCGCAGACGATGGTCACATCGACATGCTCGATCCGCCCGCCGGCCGCCGCGACCCGATTGCGCGCATGCTCGAGGAAGATGTGGGAAGGCGCGTTCCGCCAGCGTTCCTCGCCGGGCGGGAAATGGCTGCCGATATCGCCGGCGCCGATGGTCGCCAGCAGCGCATCGGTGAGCGCGTGCAGGCCCACATCGGCGTCGCTGTGTCCGGCGAGGCCCGGCGCGTCGGGAATCGTCACCCCGCACAGCACGAGCGGCCGCGTGGCATCGATAGCGTGCACATCGTAGCCGAAGCCGGTACGGAAGCATGGCCGCTCGGCGGCCAGAATGCGCTCCGCGCGTGCGAAATCCTCGGGCAGGGTCAGCTTGATGTTGTCCTCCTCCCCCGGCACCGTGTGGACCTCCATCCCGGCTTCCAGGGCAATCGCCGAATCGTCGGTGGCCGACGCCGATACCGCCCGGCGATGGGCCTCGAGGATGGCGCCGAAGGCGAAGCCCTGCGGCGTCTGTACCCGATACACGCCCTCGCGGGACACCTCTTCGCGGATGCGGTCGTCCGCAACCCGCCGGAGGCTGTCGGTCACCGGCAGCACCGGAATGGCGGCCTCGGCCTCGCGCAGGGCGCCCGCGACGCGGCTGCAGAGCCGTGGCGAAACCAGGGGACGGGCGGCATCGTGGACGAGAACCCGGGCAGGTGCTTCCCCGGCCAGCGCTTCGAGGCCGCGTCGCACGCTTTCCCGGCGGCTCGCGCCGCCGGCGATCGGCGGCGGGAGATCGAGATCGCCCACGCTTTCCTCGTAGAAGTCGCGATGTCGGGGATCGATGACCACCCGTAGGGCGTCGATCGCGCTGCATGCAGATAGCCGACGGATCGTACGCCGCAGCACCGGTTCGCCGCCCAGCAGGCGATACTGCTTGGGGCGCTCCCCCGGGGCACGCATGCCCGATCCGGCGGCAACCACGAGAGCGAGGGTGGACATCGGCGGATCATCCGCGACAGGGCAGGGGCGGCTGCCGGTATAGAAAGGCCGGCGGATGGTGCCAAGCCCGCTTGCGGCGATGCGCGCGGTTTCCTATTTGCTGCTTCCTGCACATGTTCTGGGCAGTCGATGCTGGCTGCCTCCTTGTTGGGCACCTCTCGGGCGAGACGGGTATGCACGAACCTCCGGGCGATCCTCGGATCCTTCTGGACAATCTGCCGAGCGCGATGCTGATGGTCGATGCGGCGGATCGCTTCGCCTATCTCAACGTCGCCGCCGAACAGCTCCTGGGCTCCAGCCGCAATCAGCTCGCCGGCCGGCCGCTGGCCGAACAGTTCGGCGGCGATGCGGTCTTCCTCGATC
>JALSRW010000541.1 GCA_026984595.1 Alphaproteobacteria bacterium | reverse complement strand
TTCGAGGGAACCCGCAAGAACCGGCGCGGCACCCTGGCGGTGAGCAGCTGGCGCGGGGTGGATCTGGCGGCGGAAGAGAACTGGTTCGAGGCGGTGATCCGCGACGCCGAGGGGCGCGAAACCGGCCGCCTGGCGCGCAACATCCACTTCTCCGGCCCGCCGGTGCGCGGAGAGCTGCTGCCGGCGCAATCGGTGCTGATCGCCGACGGGGTCACCACGCCGGTGATCACCCTCCGGCTGTTCGACCGGCAGGGTTACCCGATCCGTGAGGGGAGCCTCGGCGAATACCGCATCCGCGCCCCCTACCGGGCGGAACAGCGCGCCGACCTCCAGCGTGCCGTGCTGCCCGGCGCCCCCGCGCAGCGCCTCTACTACCGCGCCGACAGGAACGGCGTGGTGAGCATTCGCCTGCAGCCCACCACCGAGACCGGCAAGGTGCGCATCGAGCTGCCCTTCGTGCGTGGCGAGCAGGGGGTGTTCGAGGCCAACCTGCGGCCCCGGCAGCGCGACTGGATCCTGGTGGGGATCGCCGAGGGGACCGTGGGTTACGACACCCTGCAGGGCAAGGGGGAGCCGCTCGAGAGCGGCCAGGGGGAGGATCTCTACAGTGAAGGGCGGGTCGCCTTCTTCGCCAAGGGGCGCATCAAGGGCGAGTGGCTGCTGACCATGGCCTACGACAGCGCCAGGCGGGGCTCCGCATCCCGCCTGTTCGGTACCATCGAGCCGGATGCCTACTACACCATCTACGGCGACGCCGGCAGACAGGGTTACGAGGCCGCCAGCCGCGAGAAGCTCTACCTGAAGCTGGAGCGGGACGAGTTCTATGCCCTGTTCGGTGATTTCGAGACCCGGCTCGACGACAGCGATCTCTCCCGCTACAACCGCAGCCTGACCGGCTTCAAGGCGCGCTACCACGATCGGGAGTACGACATCGTGCTGTTTGGCAGCGAATCCAGCCAGGCCCTGGTGCGCGACGAGATCCGCGGCCAGGGCAGCAGCGGTCCCTACCGGCTGTCGCGCAGCGACATCGTGCGCAACTCAGAGGAGATCACCATCGAGGTGCGGGACCGCTTCCGCAGCGAACAGATCCTCGAGCGGCGCACCCTGACCCGCTTCGTGGACTACGACATCGACTACGAGCGCGGCATCCTCAACCTGCGCGAGCCGGTCTTCAGCGTCGACGCCGCGCTGAACCACATCTTCATCATCGCACGCTACGAATCGCAGGACCCCGATGACAGCACCCTCACCTGGGGCGGCCGGGCGGAGATGAAGCTGGGCAAGAAGAGCTCCCTTGGCGTCACCCATGTGGACGAAGGGGTGAGCGGCGGCGAGTCCCGGCTCAGCGGCGTCGATCTGGAGCACCGCTTCACCGAAAACACCCGTCTGCGCCTGGAGCTGGCCCAGACCCGCAAGCAGAACAACGGCGGCGGCAGCGACTCCGCCGCCTGGCTGGCCGAGTTCAAGCACCGCGCCGAGCGCTGGGACGCCCGCGCCTGGCTGCGCCACAACGACGAAGGGTTCGGACTCGGCCAGCGCAACCGGGGCGAGAGCGGCAGCCGCAAGGTCGGGGCCGAAGGGAGCTACCGCGCCGGCAAGGGGATCACCCTGAAAGGCAAGGCCTATCGTGACAGCAACCTGGCCAGCGGAGCCGAGCGCGACCTGGCCGAGCTGCGCAGCGAACTGCAGAGAAACAG
>JALSRW010000540.1 GCA_026984595.1 Alphaproteobacteria bacterium | reverse complement strand
CGCGGCCAGCGGCAGCAGCAGATAGAGGGTGGCGGCGAACCAGGTCAGGGGCCTGCGACCGGCGGCCGCCCCCATCGCCGCCACCACCAGGGCCAGCGCCAGAAGCGCCACGAAGCCGGTACGCCAGCCGAAGAGGTGGAACGCCGGCAGACCGACCAGCGCGGCGAACAGAATCGCGAGGCTCAGGAGCACCCGCAGGCGCGGCTCGCGCTCCACGAGGCGCCCGAGTTCGCGGGCCATGGCCGAGGCGGCCGCGATCAGGAACATGGTGAACACCGGCCCGCCGGCGAGGATCGCCGCCACCACCAGGACCGCCAGCACCGTACCGGTGGCCAGACGTCGCCGCAGAGCGCTGTCGAAGGCCTCAGCCAGCGGACGCCCCATAGCGCCGTTCGCGGCGGCTGAACTCGGCGATCGCCTCGAACAGATGCCGCTCCTCGAACTCGGGCCAGCTCACCGGCACGAACACGAGCTCGGTGTAGGCGAGCTGCCAGAGCAGGAAGTTGCTGATCCGTTGTTCGCCGCTGGTACGGATCAGGAGATCGGGTTCGGGGACGCCGGCGGTGAACAGGGAGGCGGAGATGTGGGCTTCCTCGATCTCCTCGGGTTCGATTTCGCCACGGGCCACGCGCGCCGCCAGCCGCCGCACGGCCAGCAGGATCTCCCGCCGGCCGCCGTAGTTGAGGGCGACGATCAGATCCATGCGCCGGTTGGCGGCGGTGTGTCGCTCGGCATGCTCGATCAGCTCGACGATATCCGCCGCCAGGCCACTGCGCTCGCCGATCACCCGCACCCGGATGCCGTTGCGATGCAGATTCTCGATCTCGCGCCGCAGATAGTAGCGCAGCAGGTTCATCAGCTCGCCGACCTCGTCGCGGGGACGACGCCAGTTTTCCGAGGAGAAGGCATAGAGGGTGAGATAGCGGACGCCCAGCCTGGCGCAGGCCTCGACCGTCCGTCGCACCGTTTCGGCACCGCGCCGATGGCCGTAGATCGCCGGCTTGCCATGGGCGCGCGCCCAGCGGCGATTGCCGTCCATGATGATGGCGATGTGTACCGGCAGTCCGGTCGCGAAACCGGTGGTCGGCGACGGGCGCACGTTCAATACGATGCGCTCCTCATACCGTCATGATGTCCTTTTCTTTCTGCTCGAGCAGGCTGTTGATGGCGGCGATGTGCTGGTCGGTGAGCTTCTGGATCTCCTCGGCGAGATGGCGGTGCTCGTCCTGTGAGATCTCCCCCTCGCGTTCCAGTCGCTTGAGCTGGTCCATCCCGTCCCGGCGCACGTTGCGGACCGCGATGCGTGCCTGTTCGGCATAGCGGTGGGCGACCTTGACCAGCTCCGCCCGTCGCTCCTCGCTGAGCTCGGGCAGCGGCACCCGGATGAGATTGCCCTCGGTCTGCGGATTGAGCCCGAGATCGGAGCTGCGGATCGCCTTTTCGACCGCCTTGACCAGTCCCTTGTCCCAGACCTGCACGCTCAGCATGCGAGGATCGGGCACCCCCACCGTGGCAAGCTGCGAGAGCGGCATTTCGGTACCGTAGGCTTCGACGGTGATGGGGTCGAGCAGCCGGGCCGAGGCCCGACCGGCCCGCAGGCCGGCGAATTCGCGCCGCAGCACTTCGACCGCGCCGTCCATCCGCTTCTTGATGTCCTTGAGGTCGAATTCGCCCTGGCTCATGCCTCCGCCTCCTCGATGACCGTGTGCGGCGCCTCGCCCCGCAGAACCCTCGGAAAGCTGCCCGGCTGACGCACCGAAAAGACGATGATCGGGATCCGGCTCTCCCGCGCCAGGGCGATCGCCGAGGCGTCCATCACCCGCAGATCCTTGGACAACACGTCGAGATAGGTCAACCGGTCGTAGCGCACCGCATGCGGATCGCGCTTGGGATCGCTCGAATAGACGCCGTCCACCTGGGTGCCCTTGAACAGAGCGTCGCAGTTCATCTCCGCCGCCCGCAGCGCAGCCGCCGTATCGGTGGTGAAGAAGGGATTGCCGGTGCCGGCGGCGAAGATCACCACCCGGCCCTTTTCCAGATGGCGCATGGCGCGGCGGCGGATATAGGGTTCGCACACCGACGACATCGGTATCGCCGACATCACCCGGGTCTGAATGCCGGTCTTCTCGATCACGCTCTGGATGGCCAGGGCGTTGATCACCGTGCCCAGCATGCCCATGTAGTCGGCGCTGGTGCGCTCGACACCGGCGGCGGCGAGGGTACTGCCCCGGACGATGTTGCCGCCGCCGATGACGATGCAGAGTTGGATGCCCATCGCCCGGGCGGCCTCGACGTCCTCCGCGAGATGGCGCAGCACCCCGCTGTCGTGGCCGTAATCCCGGTCGCCCATCAGCGCTTCGCCCGACATCTTCAAGAGAACACGCCGGTATCTCGAAGACGCTGCCGGGCCTTCCTGCATGCCGTTCCGCTCTCCGCAAAGCCGGGCGGGGCCGCGCGCCACGCTCCGGCCGCCGCCGCTTCAGCCGCCCAGTTCGGCCACCTCGGCAGCGAAGTCGCTTTCGCGCTTCTCGACCCCTTCACCCAGTGCCATGCGCACGAAGCCGACCACCTCGACGGGCTCTCCGGTCTCCTGCTCGAACGCTTCCAGCACCTTCTGTACCCGCTTTTCCGGGTCCATCACGAAGGGCTGCTCGAGGAGCACCACCTCCTGATAGAATTTGCGCAGGCGTCCTTCGACCATCTTCTCGATGATGTTCTCCGGCTTGCCGGAGGCGCGCGCCTGCTCGGCCAGGATCTCGCGCTCGCGAGCCACCAGCGCGGGCTCGAGACCGCTCACCGCCACCGCCTGCGGGCCGCTGGCGGCGATGTGCATGGCGAGCTGCTTCCCGAGTTCGGCGAGCTTCGCCGGATCGGCCTTGGAGCGCAGCCCCACGAGCACGCCGATCTTGCCGAGGCCGGGCGCCGCCTGGGCATGGACGTAGCCGGCCACCAGCCCCTCGTCGACCTCCACATGGGCGGCCCGGCGGAGGTTCAGATTCTCGCCGATCACCGCCACCGCCTGGGTCAGCTCCTCGGCCACGGTGCGCCCGCTGTCGGGCAAGGTCAGGGTCTTGAGCGTCTCGACATCGCCTTTGGCCTGCGGCGCCACTTCGAGGATCCGCCGGACGAGGTCCTGGAAGACCTCGTTTCGGGCGACGAAGTCGGTCTCCGAATTGACCTCCACCATGACCCCGATCCGCCCTTCGGTCTTGAGACCGATCAGACCTTCCGAGGTCGCCCGGCCGGCCTTCTTGGCGGCAGCGGCGAGCCCCTTCTTGCGCAGCCAGTCGCTGGCCGCCTCGAGATCGCCGCCGCTTTCCGCGAGCGCCCGCTTGCAATCCATCATGCCGGCCCCGGTACGTTCCCGGAGCTGTTTCACCAGTGCTGCACTGATCTGTGTCATCGTCTCTGCATCTCTCTCGCAATGGGAGGGGCGGCTCAGGAAGCCTGCTGCGGCTCCTCCGTGCTCTCGCCCGCGGCCGCTTCCTTCCGTTCGCTTTCGCTCGCCTCCGCGGCGGCCGCGGACCCGGCGGTTTCCGCCTCGACCGCCTCCGCCGTCTCCGCGACGGCCCCTTCCGGCAACTCCTCGACCACTTCTTCCATCTCGCCGACATCGACGCCGGTTGCGGCCATTTCCGCCTGGATGCCGTCGAGCACCGCCTGCACCATGAGATCACAGTAGAGATTGATGGCGCGGCTGGCGTCGTCGTTGCCCGGCACCGGATAGCGGATGCCGCGGGGATCGCTGTTGGTGTCGCAGATGGCGACCACCGGCAGACCCAGCTTGCGGGCCTCGGCGATGGCGATCGCCTCCTTGTTGGTATCGATCACAAACAGGATGTCGGGCAGCCCGGCCATGTCCTTGATCCCGCCGAGCGCCCGCTCGAGCTTGCTGCGCTCGCGTTCGAGATGGAGCAGCTCCTTCTTGGTCAGGCCGGCGGTTGCTTGGGTGTCGGACAGTTTGGCCTCGAGATCGCGCAGGCGGCGGATCGACCTGGAGATGGTCCGCCAATTGGTGAGCGTGCCGCCGAGCCAGCGGTGATTGACGAAATACTGGCCGCAGCGCTGGGCGCTCCTGGCGATCGGCTCCTGCGCCTGGCGCTTGGTGCCGACGAAGAGCACCCGCCCGCCGTCGGCCACCACGTCGCGCACCGCGTGCAGGGCACGGTAGAGCATCGGCACGGTCTGGGTGAGGTCGATGATGTGCACGCCGTTGCGCACACCGTAGATGTACGGCGCCATGGCCGGGTTCCAGCGCCGCGTCTGATGCCCGAAATGAACGCCGGCCTCGAGGAGCTGGCGCAGCGTGAATGTGGGAAACGCCATCGGTCCGTTCCTTTTCCGGTTGGTCCGCCGCAGGCGAGGCCCGGCCACATGGCCGGACACCGGATCGGATCGGCACAGGGAGTGCCGAGGCCTGCGTGAGGTGTCGTCGCCTACTTAATGGCCGCCGGCGAGGATGACAAGCCCGGCCCGCGCGGCCGTCTCAGGCGCGCAGCCGCCGTTCGAGTTCGGCCAGCAGTGCCTTCCGGTCGGCGGCGAGCCCGCCTTCCAACCACCAGCCCTCGAGCTGCCGCAGGAGCCGGCCGACCTCGGGGCCGGGCGGGACGCCCCGGGCCACCAGATCGCGCCCGCGCAGCGGAAAGGGGGGCGGCGACCATTGGGCGGTCAGGGCCAGGAGCGCATCGAGCCGTTCCCGATCCATCGCTCCCTCGGCGGCCGCCAGCCGCAGCAGATCGGCATAGGCACGCCCCCCGAGTCTGTAGATGGCCGCCTTGTGGACGGCCTGCGAAGCCTTCGGATCCGGCAGGGGCTCGGTGACCAGCACCATCAGGCGTCCCGTCTCGCGGTTCGACAGACGCAGCCGGTGCGCAAGGTCGATCACCTCCGAGGCTCCCACCTTCGGCCCGCGAAGGAGCGCCGCCAGCCGCAGAATGGGATCGGCCTCGGGGGCCAGCTCCAGAAGGTGCGCCAGCCGGTCGCGATGGATCTCCACCGGCAGGACGTGGCGCAGCACCCCGGTCTCGATCATCCGGTCGAGAGCCACCAGCGCCCCGGGCGCAGCCAGCAGGCGCAGGAACTCCTGGCGGATCCGTTCTCCCGACAGACGATCCAGCCCCTCGGCCTCGGCCGCGCAGGCGGCGAGCGCTTCCGGATCGGCCGGCGGTCGGCCGAAGCGGGCGAAGAAGCGGAAGAAGCGGAGAATGCGCAGATAGTCCTCGCGGATCCGCTGGCGCGGATCGCCGACGAAGCGGATCCGCCCCGCCTCGAGATCCTCGCGCCCGCCGAAATAGTCGTAGAGCCGCCCCTCGGCATCGCAGCTCATGGCGTTGATGGTGAAATCGCGTCGCGCCGCATCGGCCTCGAAATCCGCGGTGAACTCGACCGCCGCATGGCGCCCGAAACACTCCACATCGCGCCGCAGGGTGGTGATCTCGAAATGGCGGTCGCCCAGAATCGCCGTCACCGTGCCGTGCCCGAGGCCGGTCGGCACGACCTTGATGCCGGCTTTTCCGAGGCTGGTCATCACCTCCTCCGGTGGCGCGGCGGTAGCGATGTCGAGATCGACCATGTCGAGATCGGGATCGCGCAGGGTGTCGCGCACGCAGCCGCCGACGAAGCGGGATTCCTTGCCGGTGGCGGCCAGCGCTTCCAGCACCCGACGGGTTTCCGGAGCCTCGAGCCAGCGTGCCTCGGTGAGCGGACGATCGTCTTCCGGTTCGGCCATCGCTCAGTCCCGGCGGCCGGCGGCATCGCCGTTCAGCAGGCGCGAGAAGCGCACGAGGATGCCGGCGGTGGCACCCCAGATGTGACGCCCTTCGAAGGGCAGCACCCAGGTCACCCGCCGCTGCCCGCGGCGCTCGAAATATTCGCGGCGATGGTTGGCCGGGTCGAGCACGAAGGCCAGCGGCACCTCGAAGGCTTCCTCCACCTCGAGCGGCTCGAGCTCGAGCCGGGGCGGCACTTCGATCCAGCCGACGTAGGGATGGATGCGGAACCCGGTGACCGTGTCGTAGGCCGGAAGCCTGCCCAGCAGGCGTACTTCCTCGCGCGCCAGCCCCACTTCCTCCTCGGCCTCGCGCAGGGCGGCGCAGGCGGGATCGGCGTCGCTGCACTCGATGCGCCCCCCGGGAAAACCGATCTGGCCGGCATGGTCCCGGAGATGGCGGCTGCGGCGGGTGAGCAGCACGCCGGTATGGTCGCCATGATCGATGAGCGGCACCAGTACCGCCGCCGACACCCGCTCGCCGGCCGAAGGCGCCGGGCCGTCATCGCCGAGCGGCGGCGCATCGACGGCCCGCTCGAGGCGGGCGGCGATGGTCGCGGGGTCGAGGCGATGCGGAGGGGTCCTCATTCCCCACCCTCTGCGCCGCGGACGCCGTTCTCCTCCAGCGGAAAGAACCTGCCGGCACTCCATATGCCCATCACGCCGGCACCATCCGCAACCGCGAGCTCGGCAAGCTCGTAGTAGACCGGGCGCAGGATCCGGGCCTCCAGCCCCCGTTCCAGCGCGAGATAGGGGATGAAGGCTCCGCGATGGTCGGGCCGGAGCCGCAGTTCCGCCTCCTCGCCGAGGCCCACCCAGCGATCGAGATTGGTGCGAAAGCGCAGGCGCTGATCCCTCCCCTCACCCCGCTGCTCGAGCTCCACCGCCAGAAAGGGCGCATCCTCGACCTCGACCGGAATCTGCTCGAAGGGGGTGAGCAGCCAGTAGCTGCCGTCGGGGGCGCGGCGCAGGGCGGTGGCGAACAGGCGCACGAGCTCGCGACGGCCGATCGGGGCCCCCTCGTGGTACCAGGTGCCGTGCCGGTCGATGCGCATGCCGATGTCTCGACAGCGCGCCCGCGCGCCGGCCGCGAGAGCGGCCAGTTCGGCTTCGGGATCCCAGTTGCGCTCGGGCACGGTTCCGGCTCCCTGCACGGGTTTATTTCCTCTGCGATCGCTCCAGTTTTGCGTTATGTATGGGCGAAGAGAGCCGCGATCCAGTGGTGGCGGACACAGTTGCGGGAGCAGTCGGGATTGGACGAGGCGAACAGCGACGTTCTGGGTGAAGTCGAGCGGGCGATCGAGGATCTGGCCCGTCTGCGCAGGGAGATCGGCCGCATCATCTACGGCCAGGAAACGGTGGTGGAGGAAACCCTGACCGCCATCCTCGCCGGCGGTCACGTGCTGCTGGTGGGCGTGCCGGGTCTGGCCAAGACCCGCCTCGCCGAGACCCTGGGCACGGTGCTGGGGCTGGTACAGAAGCGGGTACAGTTCACCCCCGATCTGATGCCCGCCGACATCCTCGGCTCCGAGGTGCTGGAGGAGAGCGCGGCCGGCACCCGCCATTTCCGCTTCCTGCCCGGTCCGGTCTTCGCGCAGCTCTTGATGGCCGACGAGATCAACCGCGCGAGCCCCCGCACCCAGGCCGCCCTGCTGCAGGCGATGCAGGAAAAGCGGGTGACGGTCGCCGGCCAGGATCATCCCCTGCCCGAGCCCTTCCATGTGCTGGCGACCCAGAACCCGATCGAGCAGGAGGGAACCTACCCGCTGCCCGAGGCCCAGCTCGACCGCTTCATCATGCAGGTCGATGTGGGCTATCCCTCGCGCGAAGCCGAGCGCAAGATGATGGTGGTCACCACCGCCATCGATCAGCCGCAGCCGCAGCGGGTGCTCGATGCCGCCCGCCTGCAGGAGCTCCAGCGGCTGGCGCGGCGGGTGCCGGTGGGCGACCGGGTGGTGGAGGCCATTCTCGAGCTGGTGCGGGCCGGGCGGCCGGAGAACCGGGTGCTCGAGGGCATCGAGGAGCAGGTCGCCTGGGGACCGGGTCCACGTGCCAGCCAGGCACTGCTGCTGACATCGCGGGTGCGGGCACTGCTCGATGGGCGCCTCGCCCCCTCGCTCGAGGACGTGCTGGCCCTGGCCCCTCCCGTCCTGCGCCACCGCATGGCGGTGACCTTCGCCGCGCGGGCGGAAGGGATCACCGTCGATGACGTCATCGGCCGCCTCTGCCGGCATGTCGCCTGAGTTCGCCGCGACCGCGCCGGCCCC
>JALSRW010000539.1 GCA_026984595.1 Alphaproteobacteria bacterium | reverse complement strand
CACCAAGATGATCGTGACCCAGCGTGCCTATACGGCAAATGCACGTGTGATCACCACAGCAAACGACATGCTGAACGAGCTCATGCAGGTCAGTAGGTAAGGGGAGCGACCGGTCATGACCAACGGTTATTTACCATGATGATTAGGGCTCCTTTAAGAGGTGGCGTGTAGATGAATGCCATGTCGCGAACCAACGAACCGGTTGGACGAACCAACGGGAGTTGCCTCATGTCGGATGTGCAAACGGGCCCGAACCCCAGCATCATCGGTCCCAGCGGTCGGCCGCTCAGCCTCGACAGCCTGCCGCCGCCGGACACCCGGCGCTGGGTGGCCCGGCGCAAGGCCGAGGTGGTGGCCGCCGTGCGGGGTGGCCTGCTGTCCCTCGAGGAGGCCTGTGCCCGCTACAATCTCACCCCCGAGGAGTACTCCTCCTGGGAACGGGCGATCGATCGCCACGGACTCAACGGCCTGCGGGTGACCCGGCTGCAGGAATTCCGCGGCTGAGGGAGAGCGCGGCGGGGGCGAGAAGACTGGCCCCGCGTTAACCTCCTGTTCACCAGACCGCCGTTATGGTCCCGGTGTTCCCAGTCATCGGGTCCGGAAGAGCGGTCTGATCATGGCGCAGGAAATCGAAGCGGCCACCTCCCCGCCGGCAATCGCTGCCGGCGAGAGCCCGCCCCGGGGGCTGGCCGCATTCCTCGCCCAGATGCAGGCGCTGGGCCCGGGAAGGATTCTCGCCCTCGGACTGGTCGCGGCCGGCCTGCTGGGGCTCCTCGCCTTCATCGCTTTTCGCGCCGTCGAGCCCCGCTATGCACTGCTGTTCGGCGGCCTCGAGCCGGCCGACGCGGCCGCTCTGGTCGACCGTCTCGAGGCACTGGGTACGCCCTATCGCCTCAGCGATGCCGGCGATGCGGTGATGGTGCCGGCCGAAGAGGTGGGGCGGCTGCGCATGACCCTGGCCCAGGACGGCATGCCGGCCGGTGGTGTGGTCGGCTACGAGCTGTTCGACGGGGCCAACGGCTTCACCACGACCGATTTTCTCGCCAACGTCAATCTCCGGCGGGCGCTGGAGGGCGAACTCGCCCGGACCATTTCCAGCCTGCGCGAGGTGCGGGCGGCACGGGTGCATCTCGTGCAGCCGCAGCGACGTCTGTTCCAGCGCGAGAGCGATCCGCCGAGCGCCTCGGTGCTGCTGACACTGACCGGCGGAGCCAGCCTCGACCGCCGTCAGGTGGAGGGGGTGCGCTACCTGGTGGCCAGCGCGGTGCCCGGGCTCGATGCGGCGCGGGTCACGGTGATGGACGATCGCGGCGAGCTCCTGGCCCGCGCCGAGGACGGATCGGATTCCTTCCTGCTGGATCGCACGGAGGAGTATCGTCGCGCCTACGAGGAACGGCTGCGGCAGAAACTCGTCGCCCTGCTCGAGCGCAGCATCGGCCCCGGCCGTGTCGATGCCCAGGTCACCGCCGAGCTCGATTTCGACGAAGTCGCGGTCACCGAGGAACTCTTCGACCCGCAGGGACAGGTGGTCCGCAGCACCCGGACCACCGAGGAGACCACCAATCGCAACGAGACCAACCCCGACGGCACGGTCTCCGTCGGCAACAATCTGCCGGCGGCCCAGGTCCAGGCCACGGCCGGAGCCACCAGCCAGGAGCAGGTCGAGCGCAACGAGGAGACGGTCAATTACGAGATCTCCCGCAAACAG
>JALSRW010000538.1 GCA_026984595.1 Alphaproteobacteria bacterium | reverse complement strand
CGGCCTGTTCGCCGTGGATGTCGACATCAAGCCCACGAAGATCGGCCAGCACTGCCATGTCTGGCTGCCGGCCGCCACCCAGGGCGAGATGAACCTGACCTCGATGAACGGTGAGCGGCGGATGCGGATTACCCAGCGCTACATGGATCCGCCCGGGCAGGCGATGCCGGACTGCCTGATCGCCGCTCGTATCGCCAACCACATGGAACGGGTGTTCCGTGAGGACGGCGACATGGGCCGCGCCAAGCAGTTCCAGGGCTTCGACTGGAAGACCGAGGAAGACGCCTTCATGGATGGCTATCACCAGCATGCCGCCGGCGGCGAGCATGTCACCTACGAGCGGCTGGTGGCCATGGGCACCAACGGCTTTCAGGAGCCGGCGGTGGGCTACGAGGACGGTAAGATCATCGGCTCGCCGCGACTGTATACGGATGGGCGCTTTTCCACGCCCGACGGCAAGGCCCGCTTCATGGTCACCAAATGGCGCGGCCTGCAGGCACCGGGCAAGGAGGAGCAGAAGAAGCGCTACGAGTTCCTGATCAACAACGGTCGCACCAACCAAGTCTGGCAGTCCGCCTATTACGACGAGGACAACGAGTTCGTACAGGACCGCTGGCCCTATCCCTTCCTCGAGATGAATCCCGCGGACATGGAGGAGCTCGGGGTGAAGGAAGGGGATCTGGTCGAGGTCTGGAACGATGCCGGCTGGACCCAGGCGATGGTCTATCCCAACGAGAAGGCGATGAAGCGCGAGACCTTCATGCTCTTCGCATATCCCGCGGGGGTGATGGGCAATGTCGTCAATGACGGGGTCAACGAGCTGATCATCCCCAACTACAAGCAGACCTGGGCCAACATCCGCAAGCTCGCCGATGCGCCACGGGCCGTGGCCCATGTTTCCTTCAAGTCGCGTGAATACAAGCCGGTCTGACCGGATACTTCCTTTCACCTCTTCGGACGGGGCGCTTCGGCGCCCCGCTTGTTTCGCACACAACTGCTTTCGCACACAAAAAGGGGCGGCCGGAGCCGCCCCTTCGCCGATGGGGATGTCGGGGGATGCCTACTCGCTGGATGCCATCCTGGTGGCATCGCCGGTGAGCGCGGGAAGCGGACCGAAATAGCCCACCCCGGCCGCGAAGGGATTGAGCCGCGCCAGCAGATCGGCCTTGAGATCTTCGTCCATCTTGCGCTTTTCCAGCCCTTCGCTCGGATGCTGGAAGTTGGTGGTGATGTAGGCGTAGCCGTTCCAGTTTTCGATCACCGACAGGCCGGTCAGCTCGGCGCCGGCGGGGCCGGAGGCGATCCGCGACAGCTTGCCGGTATCGACGTTGAACGCCCAGAGAAAGTTGTTGGTATGGCGGCCACTGTCCTCGCCGATGAACAGGGTGCGGGTGGCCGCCGAGAAGGAGATGTTGTCCGGCTCGGCGATGCGATCGGGATCGGAACGGTTGCCGAGCGCATCCGGCTCGGCGAGATCTTCGCCCATGAGCTGCGGCACGCCTTCCATGACCGCCGCCGCCCATTCGCTGTCGATGGCATTGCCCTCGCTGTCCACGATCCCGCCCCGGGCATGCAGAGCATAGACACCGCCGGCCCCGTTCTTGGGCAGACGCACATCGTCCTGCGGCCCGCCATCACCCTCGACCATGCCGCCCTCGATCCGCGACATGGCGATGAACACGGTCTTCTTCTCGGGGTCGAAAGCGACGCCTTCCATCTTGTTGAATTCGGTGCTGGCGCCGAGCCAGGCGGCATAGCGACGGGTTTCGAGGAAGGCAGCCGCCTTTTCCTTGCCCGGCACCAGGCGCACATATTCCGGCTTCTTGGTGCCCGCTTGGATGGCCCTGAAGCCGTCGGCGAGGGCCTTGGCGATGGCCTTCTCGCGGGCCTCCACCGCCGCGGCATGGGCCGCCTTGGCCGCCTCGTCGGCATCCTCGGCGAGCTTGGGAACCGCGGGCGGATCGAAGAATTCGAAGATGGTGCTCTCGGTGGAGGAGAAGCGCTCCTGCTTCATCATCTCCGCCACCTCCCAGTCGGCGGCGTGGCCGAGCCGGATCCAGGTGAGCTCGGCCTTGCCGCCGTTTTCGGCGCTCTGCTGCTTCCATTTGGCGGCGTAGAGGGTCCCCGCCGAAAGCGAGCCGGCGCGATCCGCCACATACATGAAGAGCCCGGTATAGCGGCCGTCATCGCCGTAATAGGCGGTCTTGCCGTCGGGCATCACCTTGGCCAGCTCCCAGGAGGCGCGTCCCATGCTGTAATGCTTGGTAGCCGCCGTCTTGCCGTCCGGCCCCACCGCCACCTCGACCGGATAGCCGTAATTGTAGGGATTGGCCTTCCGGGTATTGCCGAAATAGAGCTCGGTCATGGCCGCGAGCGATTTGTCCACCTTCTTCCGATCGAAAAGATCGTAATCCTCCTCCCCGGCGAGATGAGTGTTCCAGGGCGTCAGCGAGGCGTTGCAGGGGATCCACAGGCCGCCCACGGCGGCGAAATCGACACTGCCCTGTTCGATGACGGAGAGCACACCGGTCCCCACATCCTGCGACAGGGTATTGACGTTCATGGCCATCGGCATGCGCGGATACCAGCCCTCGGTCTTGCGGGCGTTGGCGCCGTTGCTGAGGATCCAGTCGTACTCCCAGTGCACGATGTGATAGGCGACCGGATCGCCGTTGGGCGCGCTGGGGGCGCCGGGGATGATGTGCAGCGTAGTGCCGTCGGGAGTCTCGGCGATCACCGGCTTGCCGAAGGGATCGACCAGCCCCATCCCATTGGCGTCGTAGAGGCGACCGGCCTCGTAGGTGTTGCTGCCCACCCGATCGACACTGGCGTACAGCATGGTGTAGTCGAGCGGTACGATCCGCGCACTGCCATCGGCATAGATATATTTGATGCGGGCGGTCGTATACATGCGCGACATGTCCGCGGCGGTCTTCGGCGCATCCATGCCGAGGAACTCGACGCTCTCGAATTCGGCCGCCTCCACGGCGAACGCCAGCGAGATGGCGAGCGCCGAGGCGCCGGCCAGAAGACGGGTTCCGCGGATCATGATGGTACCTCCCTGTATCGGTGTATCGCTTCTTGTCGTCCGCCTTCGCGCCATGCGTGACGCGAAGTACGAATAGAGCTATTGAAACTCAAGGTCGCGTCCATAGCAAGCGGCTCGACGGTCCGCAAACGCCGCCGCGGAGCAATGTGATGTCAGCGTCGCGATGCTCGCGCGCGCGGTAATGCAAGGCGACCGGCCGGCCTTCCGGCTCGCCTTCGGGTACGCATCACGCGGCGATCGGCTCGCCATGGCCACGACCGACCGATAGACAGGGCCATGCGGGTGGAGGCCCGGCAGGGATGGGCGACGGGAGAGACGACAATCCCGGGAGCCCCGGAATGCGGAAAGCGAACAGCGAAGAGACAGGCTGGACCCTGGGGCCGAAACGGGCTCTGCCGTTTCTGCTCGCGCTCGCCGGCGTCGTCCTGCTGCTCGGGATCGCCGTCGAGATCGCGGAAATCGGCTTCGGCCACCGTTCCCTCTATGGCCTGCAGTCGCGCCTCGATCTCGATGGCGAGGCGACGCTGGGATCTTACGTCTCCGCCCTCATGCTGCTGACCGCAGCCGGCCTTCTGGCCTTGATCGCCCTGCGCGAGAGGCGGGCAGGCTCGGGCTGGGCATTGCACTGGGCGGCGCTCGCTGCCGGCTTCCTCTGGCTGTCCCTGGACGAGGCCATCGCCCTTCACGAGCTCATGAACCGGCCGATCCGCGAACTGCTGGATGCTCCCGGTTTCATCTCCGCCTGGACCCTGGGCGGCGCCATCATCGTGCTGCTGGTGGGCATCGCCTATGCGCGTTTTCTCCTCTCGCTGGACCGCCGTCATGCGGTCCCGTTCGTGATCGCCGGTGCGCTCTATGTCGGTGGTGCCGTGGGTGCCGACTCCCTGGCCGGCGAGATCATCAGCAGCGGCCTCCGCGAGAGCTGGCTGTGGTCGCTGGAGCTGGTGGTGGAGGAAACCGCCGAAATGGGCGGGGTGATCCTCTTCATCCACGCTCTGCTCGACTATCTGGGCAGCCGCGGATCGGTGCTGCAGCTTCGCTTCGAGGCCGCCCCATACACAGAGCACGCCGGCAGGAAAGGCGGACCGGCCCGATCCGCGCAGGGGCCGCCCGCCAATTGAGCACCGCGAGGTCCTAGAGCAGCGAGGAAGGCGCGGACTTCGCGGCACAGGCGGTTTCCGCCTCGGCCGGCATGCCGGCGGCCAGGGTCTCGCCCGGTACGGCGAAGGCGAGGCCGAGATTGGCCGGGCCGCCCTCGGCTTCGAGGTCCACGGCGAAGCTCGCGAGTATGCCCACCACCTCGCCATCGGTGTCCAGCACCGGACCGCCGGAAAAGCCGGGTTCGATGGAGAGCTCCAGCTCGAGTGGGGCCTCCAGCACGAAACGGCCGTAATGGATCGAGCCCGACAGGCGACCGCCGCGCACCCGACCGGCGGCGGCCGCGATCCGCGTTCGTCCGGGACTGCCGAAGGCCAGCACCGGCGAGCCCGGCAGGGGATCGGAAAGGCGCAGCCTGGCACCGGCATGGCCGACCAGACCGGGCACGCAGAGGATCGCCAGATCCTTCTCGGGAAGCAGAGCCAGCACGCGCCCCTCGAAGCTCCCCTCACCGGGGCGGGTGACCCGCAGCCGGTAGGTTGGGCCGACGGCGATATGGGCGGCCGTGGCCACCAGCCCGTGATCGCCGATGAGCGTACCGCTGCCGCCGGCGACAGCCGCTCGCCGCCGCCCTTCCCGGCGATCGCCGGGGGCATAGGTCGACACCGCGACGAAACCCGAGCGGGCCACCAGCCGGGCGAGCGGCGAACCCGGCGGGGCGTCGATCCGCAGGGTGGCCGGCGGCCGTACCGCACAGCCCGAAAGCAGCAGCAGGAACACCAGGGCGAGAGCGGATCTCACGACTGCCACTCCGGTCCGAGAGCCTCCAGAAGCGGTGCCGGATGGCGGGCGGGACCCCGCCATCTGCCGACGGATCCCCTATACGACGGTTGCCGGGCCCGGAGAACGCCGCCCGGCGGAGCTCGAGGAGGCGCTCGACCAGCTCCCGACGGGCCACGAAGTCGGAGGGTTGGTGCCGCGTCTCGAGGCGCTTGGTCCGGGCGCAACGGGCGAAGGCGCCATCCCGATATCGCGCGCCCTCGCGTATGTGACCGGGTGCGAAATGCGCATCTATGCGACTTTTGTGCGATGTTTTTCCATCGACCGCGCGCCGACCGGAAGTGCGTGCAACTCCGGGCACGGCCCTCGGCGGGGATGGTGCCGGCTGCGAAGCTGTCCCGGTATCCGCGCCGAGGGATCTGGCATGTGAGGTCGACCTCGACGTAGCTGCCCGGCCGTATCGACGTATCGGTGGCGCACAGCTCGAAGAAGCCCGGCCCTAGCACGGCAGGATGACGAACGGATGGCGGGTGGATCACATGATCGTGACGCGCGCGGTGCGGCGGGCGGGCCTATTCCACCCGGCCGATATAGGGCAGGTGGCGGTAGCGCTCGGCGTAGTCGATGCCGTAGCCGACCACGAACACATCGGGAATGACGAAGCCGACGAAATCGGGCTCGATGTCCACCTGCCGGCGCGAGGGCTTGTCCAGAAGGGTGCAGGTCCAGATTCGCGCGGCGCCGTGTTCGAGCAGGAGATCGCGGGTGAAGGAGAGGGTCCGTCCGGTATCCTGGATGTCGTCCACCAGCAGCACCGGACGGCCGTGCACAGAGCCCGGCAATTCCCCCAGCACCTGCACCGTGCCGCTGCTCTCCTTGCCGAGCCCGTAGCTCGATACATGCATGAACTCGACGCTCGGGTGGCAGCCCGTGCGATCGAGAGCGCGCACCAGATCGGCGACGAACATGAAACTGCCCTTGAGGAGGCCGACCAGCGCGAACTCCGTCGGCAGCTCGCCGGCGATGGCCCGTGCGAGCTCCTCCACGCGCTCCGCGATCTGCGTCGCCTCGAAGAGCGGGGTCACCCGCTGCCGGTCTTCCGTCGCCATCTTCCTCCCTCGTGCCGCCCGACTGCCGGCTCCTGCCTAGCACGCCGGATGCGCTCCGCAAACGGCCGGCGGGAACGCCGGAACGCCCCTCACCCGCCCCCCTCGAGAAACCGTTTCCGGGCCGCGGCGATGGCTTCCCGGACCCGCTCGGGCGCGGTGCCGCCGAAGCTTTTCCGGCTGGCCACCGAGCTTTCCACCGACAGCACTTCGAGTGCGCCTTCCTCGAGGCGGGGATCGATCGCCCGCAGCTCCTCGAGCCCGAGATCCTCGAGCCCGCAGCCGCGGCTCTCGGCCAGCGCCACGGCCCTGGCGGCGATGGCGTGCGCATCGCGGAACGGCACCCCTTTCTCGCGCACCAGCCAGTCGGCGAGATCGGTGGCGGTGGTGTAGCCGACACCTGCCGCCTCCCGCATGCGCTCGGGAAAGACGGTCATGCCGCGCACCATCTCGGCCATCGCCGCCAGGCACAGCTCCAGGGTGTCGGCGGCATCGAACACCCCTTCCTTGTCCTCCTGCATGTCCTTGCTGTAGGCGAGCGGCAGCCCCTTGAGAACCACCAGCAGCCCGTTGAGATGGCCGATCACCCGGCCGCTTTTCGCGCGTACCAGCTCGGCGGCGTCGGGATTGCGCTTCTGCGGCATGATCGAGCTGCCGGAGGTGAAGGCCTCGGCCATGCGCACGAAACCGAACTGGGGTGTCGACCAGAGCACCAGCTCCTCGGCGAAACGCGAGAGATGGACGGCGCAGATCGCCGCCGAAGCCAGATAGTCGAGGGCGAAATCGCGGTCCGACACGGCGTCGATGGAATTGGCCGCGGGTCGGTCGAAGCCGAGCTCATGGGCGGTCGCCTCGCGGTCGATGGGAAAGCCGGTGCCGGCCAGCGCCGCCGCCCCCAGCGGGCATTCGTTCATGCGTCGCCGGGTATCGGCGAAGCGCGCGCGATCGCGCCCCAGCATCTCCACATAGGCCAGCAGATGATGGCCGAAGGTCACCGGCTGCGCCGCCTGGAGATGGGTGAAACCCGGCATGACGGTGGCCGCATGCTCTTCCGCCCGGTCGATCAGCACGGCCTGCAGGGCGCGCAGGAGGGCATCCGCACGATCCACGGCATCGCGCACCCAGAGGCGGAAATCCGTCGCCACCTGGTCGTTGCGCGAGCGTGCGGTGTGCAGCTTGCGGCCGGGTTCGCCGATCATCTCGGTGAGCCGCGCTTCGATGTTGAGATGGATGTCCTCGAGCGCCCGGGAGAAGGGAAACTCGCCCCTCTCGATGCTGTCGCGGATGCGCTCCAGACCGGCGAGGATGGCGTCGCGCTCGGCCACGCTGATGATGCCGGTGGCCGCCAGCATCCGGGCATGGGCGATGGAGCCCGCGATATCGTGAGCCCAGAGGCGCTTGTCGAAATCGACGGAGGCGTTAATCTGCTCCATCAGAGGTGCCGGTCCGCTGGCGAAATGGCCGCCCCACAGATCCTTCGCCGCCTTGTCTCCGTTGTCCTTCATGCCCTCTACCGCGGTGCTGTCATGATCGAACGAGGTCTTCGTCTGCTCGCCCTCCTGGGCTTCCTGGTGGCCGCTCCGGCGGGGATGGCACGGGCCATCGAGGTGAACCCCGTCGAGATGCGCCCGCCCGTGCCCGAGCTGCAGTTCCTGGACATGGAGGGCGAGCCCGCGAAGCTCTCCGATTTTCGCGGCAAGGTGGTGGTCCTCAACATCTGGGCCACCTGGTGCGCACCCTGTCGCGAGGAGATGCCGACCCTCGACCATCTGCAGGCGATCTTCGCCGAAGAGCCGGTGATCGTCCTGGCCCTGTCCGTGGACCGTGGCGGACCGGAGCGGGTTCGCGCCTTCCTCGAGGAAATCGGCGTCCAGCGGCTGCATGTCTACCGGGATCCGAAAATGGCGGCAACCCGGGCGCTCCGGGTTCCCGGCCTTCCCGCCACCCTGCTGGTCGATCGCCAGGGCCGAGAGGCCGGGCGCCTCCTGGGCATCGCCGAATGGGACAGCGACGAGACCCAGGCGGTGATCCGCGGCCTGCTGTCGGAAGGGGCTAGCTGACCT
>JALSRW010000537.1 GCA_026984595.1 Alphaproteobacteria bacterium | reverse complement strand
GCGGCGACTTCACCAGGCCCGACGGCAGCCCCGCCTTTCCGAGCTTCGATCTCTCGCCCCTGCGCGAGGATCCGCGGGTCGATCTGGTCCGGGCCGAGCCCAGGAACGGCGTCATCCCGGCCGAGACGGTGGCGGGCTGCGACGCCCTCGTCCTGTTGGCGCCGAAGTTCGGCCGCGAAAGCATTCCGGCGGATGGCAGGCTGGCTCTCGTCGCCCGCTTCGGGGTCGGCTACGACAATGTCGATCTCGCCGCCTGCACGGAACGGGACATCGCCGTGACGATCACCCCGGACGGGGTGCGGCGGCCGGTGGCCACGGCCATTCTCACCTTCGTCCTGGCGCTGGCGGGCAGGCTTCTCGAAAAGGACCGGCTCACCCGGCAGGGGCCCGAGGGATGGGCGCGCCGCGCCGATTTCATGGGCAGGGGGCTCACCGGGCGCATCCTCGGCCAGCTCGGCATCGGCAATATCGGCGCCGAGGTGTTCCGCCTCGCCCGCCCCTTCGAGATGCGCTTTCTGGCCCATGATCCCTGGGCCGATCCCGCCCTCGCCCGCGAGCTCGGGGTCGAGCTCGTGGATCTCGAGACCCTGTTCCGCGAAAGCGATTTCCTCTCGGTCAGCGTGCCGCTCGGCGAGACCACCCGCGGCCTCGTGGACGCCCGTCTGATCGGGCTCATGAAGCCCACCGCCTTTTTCATCAACACCGCGCGCGGCCCGGTGGTCGACCAGAAGGCACTCTACGAGGCGCTGGCCGCGCGGCGGATCGCCGGTGCCGGGCTCGATGTCTTCGAGACCGAGCCGACCCCCGCCGAGGAGCCGCTGCTCGCGCTCGACAACGTGATCCTGACGCCGCACGCGCTCTGCTGGACCGACGAGTGTTTCGCCCGTATCGGCGCCGCCGACATCGCGGCGGTGCAAGCGGTCATGCAGGGCACCGCCCCCGGCGGGGTGGTCAATCGCGAGGTGCTGGAGCGGCCCGGTTTCCGGGCCCGGCTCGAGCGCTATCGCGCGGCGTTCGCGACACGAGCTTCACTCGCCCGGCGATGGGCGCCGGGCGCGAACGGGGAGGAACCATCGCCATGATCCGGAAATCCCTTCTCGCCGCCGCCCTGGCGACCGGCCTGGGCGGAGCCGCCTCGGCCCAGCAGGCCGACGACATCGCCGTCGAGGCGGCCAGGAAATATGCCGGCACGGAGATCACCATCGTCTGGGAAGCCGGTCTGCAGTCCCTGGATCCCCTCAACTTCTCGGGCCCCATGTGGGAGAAGCTGACGGGCATCAAGGTCAAGGTGATCGAGGTGCCGACCGCCGAGATGTTCACCAAGATCCTGCAGGAGCACCGGGCCGGCACCGGCGCCTACGACGCGCTCAACGTGATCCCCTCCTGGATGGCCGATCTCGCCCGCGCCGGCGCCCTCGAGCCGCTCGATGCCTATGTCGACAAGTATCGCTACCGCGAGGAGCTGCCGGACATCGCCCCCGTCTATCGCGACAACCAGATGAAGGTCGGCGACACCATCTACGGGCTGCCCGACGACGGCGATGTGTTCCTGATGTACTACCGCAAGGACGTGCTCGGTGACCCGGCGATCCGGGCGGCGTTCGAGGAGAAGCTCGGCTACGAGCTGCCGGTGCCGCCGACCGACTGGAAACAGTTCCGCGACGTCGCCTGCTTCATCACCGACTATACCGGCGGCAAGCCCTACGGCGCCGCCTTCTTCCGCGACGCACCCTACGCCCAGTTCATGTTCCAGGAGCGCTTCCTGGTCGAGGGCGGCCGCTTCTTCGATCCCGAGACCATGAAGGCGACGGTCAATTCGCCGACCGGCGTCGAGGTTCTCACCGCGATGCGCGAAGAGAACAAATGCATGCCCCCGGGTGTCGAGAGCTGGGGGTTCGTCGAGAACCTGGCCGCCTTTCTGGCCGGCGATACGGCGATGACCATTTCCTGGCCGCCCTACGGTCGCTGGGCAGCGGGCTACGGCACCGAAGAGGAGGCGCTTTCCTGGGTGCCGAAGTCGAAGATCGGCGGCAAGGTCGGCTATGCCCTGCCCCCGGGCGGCCATCCCGAACTGGCCGCCGGCTTCTCGCTCGCCGTCTCCTCCTCGAGCAGGAACAAGGACGCGGCCTACCTATTCATCCAGTGGCTCAACAGCAAGGACATCAGCCTGAAGCGGGTGATGCTGCCCTACGCCCTGCGCGATCCGTTCCGCGCCTCGCATTACGCCAGCGAGGAATACCGCAATCTCTGGCCGGCGGCGCCGGAATATCTGGCCGCCCTTCAGGCCGGAGCGGTGAGCGGTCTCCTGGATCTCTCGCTGCTGCAGACCGACAAGTACGAGGAGGCGCTGCGCCAGGGCATCTCGCGCCTGTGGGCCGGCGAGGATCCGCAGACGATCCTCGACGATGTCGCCGCGCAGTGGGATGCGCTGACCGAGCGGATCGGCGTCGATCGCCAACGCGAAGCGTATCTCGACTGGGCCTCCAAACCCAACGCCTATCCGCAATGAGCGCCCGCACCTTCCCCGCGGCCCGTCGCGGGGAAGGTGCAGCCCGTGCAGCGGCATGAACCGTAGCCTGCCCGACGTCGAACCGCTGGCCGCGATGCGCGCGAGCCGGAAGGCACGCGCCGGGCTCGGCGATCGCGGCTTTCGCTATTTCATGCTCTGGCCGGCGGTGCTGGTGATCCTGCTGGTCGGACTGTTTCCGATCATCTACACCCTGCTGGTGAGCTTCCAGAACATCAACATGTTCGAGGAAGACACGAGCTTTCAGGGGCTTTCGAACTACGCGCGCCTGTTCGCCGATCGGCGGTTCTTCGAATCCGTGGGCCACACCCTCCTGTTCATGGCCGTGGCGTTGCCGGTCGAACTCCTGCTCGGGCTCTTGCTGGCGCTGCTGCTGCTGGAACGCCTGCCGGGCAAGCAGATCTTCGTCGCCCTGCTGGTCCTGCCGGTGGTGATCTCGCCGATCGTCGCCGGCGCCACCTGGCGGCTGATGTTCGACAACCGCTTCGGTCCCGTCAATCAGATCATCTCGTGGTTCGCGGGCGAACCGGTGACGATCCTCTGGGTGGTCGATCCCGATTTCGTCTATGCGGCGATCCTGATCGCCGAGATCTGGCAGTGGACGCCCTTCATGTTCCTGCTGCTTCTGGCCGGGCTCACCGCGGTCGACCGCTCGCTGGTGGAGGCGGCCCAGATCGACGGCGCCGGCTGGTTCACCATCGTCACCAGAGTGCTGCTGCCTTCGATCAAGCCGGTGCTGGCGGTGGCGCTCCTGATCCGTGCCCTCGATCTCTTCCGCCTGTTCGACGTGGTCTGGGCGCTCACCAAGGGCGGTCCCGGGACGATGACCGAGACCCTGTCGATCTACGCCTACATCCAGGGCTTCCGCCAGTTCGAGACCTCCTACACGGCGGCCATGGCCTTCGTCGTCATTCTGTTCCTGTCGCTTCTGGTGATGCTCGCGCTGCGCCGGGTGGAGATCACGCGATGAGCCGCGCCCGACGGATCATGGTGCTCCGCTATCTCGGGGTCGCCGCGGCCCTCCTGTTCTTCCTGTTCCCGATCTACTGGCTGATCATCATCTCCTTCAAGACGCCCGAGGAAATCTTCGCCTTCCCGCCCACCTGGTGGCCGGAGCGCCTGCAGTTCGGCAACTATCGGGTGCTGTTCAAGGACGGCGATGCCTGGACGGTGTGGAACAGCCTGGTGGTGGCCAGTGTCAGCACGGTGGCGGCCATGCTGCTCGGCAGCATGGCCGCATACAGCATCGCCCGCTTCCGCACCGGCGGCGACAAGTTCGCCATGTGGATCATCAGCAACCGCATGATCCCGCCGATCGCGATCGTGTTTCCGGTGTTCCTGCTCTATGTCACGCTGGGCTGGGTCGACACCTTCTCCGGGCTGATCGTGCTCTATACCGCCTTCAACCTGCCCTATGTGATCTGGATGATGCGCGGCTACATCCAGGACGTGCCGATCGAACTCGAGGAAGCGGCCCTGATCGACGGCGCGAGCCGCTGGCAGGTCTTCTCGAGGATCGTCCTTCCGGTGGTCCGCGGCGGCATGTTCGCCACCGCCGTGTTCACCTTCGTCTTCGCCTGGAACGATTTCATCTTCGCCCTCGTGCTGACCCGGAACGCGGTCACCACCTTCCCGGTGCAGGTGACCCACTATTTCGGCGGCCAGTCGAATTTCTGGGCCAAGATCGCGGCGATGAGCACCCTCGGCACGGTGCCGGTGTTCGTCGCCGTCGCCGCCCTGCAACGCTTTCTCGTCCGCGGCATCTCCATGGGGGCCGTCAAGGCCTGAGCCGACCGGCGCGACGAGGGGAGGTCCGAGCCATGCACGTTTCACCCGCAATCGCTCTGTACGGCACCGAGGAGACCGTCTCCGAGCCGCGGCGGCTCACGGCCGGACCCCTCGAATGCCTGCTCGATGGCGGCGATCTGCGTGCGATCCGCATCGCCGGGCGGGAGGCGATCCGGGCCATCGCCTTCGTCACCCGCGACAAGGACTGGGGCACCTACCTTCCCGAGATCTCGGATCTGCGCATCGCGGAAAGCGCAAGCGGCTTCGATGTCCGCTATCGCGCCCGCTGCGCCGACGAAGCCCAGGCCCTCTCCTATGACGCCCGCATCCTCGGCGATGCCGAAGGCGGCCTCCGGTTCGAGGTGGAGGCGGTACCCGAGACCGAATTTCTCACCAACCGCACCGGCTTCGTGGTGCTGCACCCGATCGCCGGGGTCGCCGGCGCCCCGGTCGAGATCACGCACACCGACGGTAGTGTCGACAGGAGCCGCTTTCCCGAGCAGATCTCGCCCTGGTGTCCGTTCACCGATATCCGCGCGATCACCCACGAGGTTCGCCCCGGGCTGCGGGTCACCTGCCGCATGGAAGGCGACGCCTACGAGATGGAGGATCAGCGCAACTGGACGGATGCCTCCTTCAAGACCTACATCCGTCCGTTGGCCAGACCCTGGCCCTACCGCCTTCCGGCCGGCGAACGGCTGCACCAGCGCGTCTCCCTGGAGCTGTCGGGAACGGTGCCGGCCGTGGCCGCCGGCGCCGGTACCGGAGGGACCATCCGCATCGCCATCGGCGGGCGGCGACAGAGGCGAGTGCCGCCCCTCGGTCTCGGCGTGCTGCCCGAGCAGGTCGAGCCGGCCCTCGCCCGCTCCGCCCTTCTCGAACGCGCATCTCCCCGGCATCTGAGCTGCCGCTTCGATCCCCGCCTCGGCCACGGGGCCGACACGCTCCGCCGCTACGGCAGACTCGGTGCGGCGCTGGGCGCCCCGTTGCTGCTGGAGGCGGTGGTGCCGTGCGAGGATGCGGAAGGTCGACCGAGCGCGGATCCGGCGATCCTGCGGCGCGACCTCGAGGGCATCGCCGGGGCCATCGCCGGCTCCGGCACCGCTTTCGATGCCATCGCCGTCCCCCCGGCCTGCGACATGAAATGCGTGCTACCGGGAAGCCCGTTTCCGCCGGCTCCCGCCTTCGAGGAGCTGCGGGAAGCGGCCCGGGCGGTCCTGCCGCCCGTTCCGATCGGCGGCGGCGCCTTCGCCTTCTTCACCGAACTGAACCGCAAGCGGCCGGCGGCGGATCTGTTCGATTTCGTCGGCCATTACACCTGTCCGATCTTCCACGCCGGTGACGACCGCTCGATGATGGAATCCCTGGAAGCCCTGCCGGCGCTTTTTGCCACCGCGCGGTCGTTTCTGGGCGACAGCCGCTACCGGCTCTATCCGACTTCCATCGCCATGCGCGAGAATCCCTACGGCGAGGCCCCGGCGGCCAACCCCCGCAACATCCGTCAGGCGATGAACGCCGTCGATCCGCGCGAACGCGGCCTGATCGGCGCCGCCTGGTACGCGGGTTTTCTGGCGAGAGTGACCGAGAACGGCCCCGATATCGTGACCATGGCCGCGCCGGTGGGGGCCGCCGGCATCGTCGTTTCCGAACATGGCTGGGACCAGCCCTGGTTCGACGAGGCCGATGCCCTGGTCTATCCGAAATACCACGTGCTGCGCGGCTTCGCCCGGCTCGCCGGCGCCCCGTTGTTGACCATCACCAATCCGGCGCCGACCCGGGTTTTGGCCTTTGCCGCCGAGACCGCCCGGGGCCGCGAGGCCTGGCTCGCCAATCTCGGCCACGAGCCTCTCGCCCTCGAACTCGAGGGACTCGGGGCGCGGGTCGAGGCCACCTTCCTCGACGAGGACGGCTTCGAGTTCGCCTGCTTCGAGCCCGAGGCATTCGACGAGAGCGGCCGGACGGTCGCGGCGGGCGCCCTCGAACTCGGCCCGTACGCGGTGGTCCGCCTGCGCGGGCGGTGAACGGGAGCGGCATGGACGGCCGGAACAGGCCCGGCGGTCACGCCGAAGGGGCGGGAAACAGGGTGCGATCGGCGGCGTCGAACAGATAGGCCCGGCGCGGGGCGAAATGCAGGCTGCAGGGCGTGCCCGGGGAAAGCTCGCGTTCCCCGGCGGTGATCGCCACCACCCGCTCGCCACCGGGCAGGCGCACATGCACCTGGCTCTCGGCGCCGAGGCGCTCGACCACGAAGATCTCGCCGTGAAGCGCGGGCGCCTCTTCCGCGGCCGGTACCCGCAGCTCGAGATGTTCGGGACGGATGCCGAGGGTGCGGGGCTCACCGTTGCCGGCGGCGGCCGGCAGCGCCAGCGGGGAGCCGCCGGGAAGCTGCAGCGTCAGCCCGTCGCCGTCCCGCCCGCTTGCCGTGACCTCCAGAAAGTTCATCTTGGGCGAGCCGATGAAGCCGGCCACGAAGCGGTTGGCGGGACGGCGGTAGAGCTCCAGCGGCGGACCGATCTGCTGCACCCGCCCGTCGCGCAGCACGACGATGCGGTCGGCCATGGTCATCGCCTCTTCCTGGTCGTGGGTGACATAGATCATGGTCGCCCCGAGCTCGCGATGCAGGCGATGGATCTCGACCCGCATCTGTACCCGGAGCTCGGCATCGAGATTGGACAGCGGCTCGTCGAACAGGAACACCCGCGGTTCCTTGACGATCGCCCGGCCGATTGCCACCCGCTGGCGCTGCCCCCCGGAAAGCTGACGGGGCTTGCGGGCCAGCAGATCCTCGATCTGCAGGATCGATGCCGCCCGCCGCACCCGGGCATCGATCTCGGTCCGCGACCGGCCGGCCATCTTCAGCCCCAGCGCCATGTTGTCGTAGACCGAGAGATGCGGATAGAGGGCGTAGGACTGGAACACCATGGCCACGCCGCGATCCGCCGGCTCGACATCGTTGACCACCTCGCCGCCGATGCGCACGGTCCCGGCCGAGAGGTCCTCGAGCCCGGCAATCAGACGCAGCAGGGTGGATTTGCCGCAGCCCGAGGGACCGACGAAGACCACGAACTCGCGGTCGCCGACGGTCAGGGACACGTCTTCGAGCACCGGCGCGCGGTCGAACCGCTTGCCCACCCCTTCGAGGACGACCTCCGCCATTTCCGGCCCGGCGCCTCCCTGCTGTCTGGACATTTGTTTCGCTGACACCTATTTCGTTCACGAAGCCCGCTGTCAAGCAGCAGCGACGGTCGCCCGGCGGCCGGAAGCGGCGGAAAGGGAGGCAATTCTCGGTGCAGGCGGTCCTGCTCGAAGCCCCGCGCACGGTGCGCGTCGCCACCGTCGAGGATCCCGTTCCCTCCGCGGAGGAGCTGCTGCTGGAAGTGGCGGCGGTCGGCATCTGCGGCAGTGATCTCCACTATTATCTGGAAGGCGCCATCGGCAGCCAGGCGGCCTGCGCCGGCTTCATCCCCGGTCACGAATTCGCCTGCCGGGTGATCGATCCGCGCGGTGCCGAGCACGGCTTCCCGCAGGGTTGCCTGGTCGCCGTGGATCCCGCCCGCCCCTGCGGCGCGTGCGAATGGTGCCATGCCGGCGATTCCAACCTCTGCCCGGAAGTGGTCTTCAAGGGCGTGCCGCCGCATGCGGGCGCCATGGCCGAACGCATCACCGCTACCGTCCCGAGCCTGTTCCGCTTGCCGGAGGAGTTCGACGAGATCGATGCCCTGATGCTGGAACCGCTGGGCGTCGCCGTCCATGCGGTCGGCTTGGCGCGACCACGCCTTCTG
>JALSRW010000536.1 GCA_026984595.1 Alphaproteobacteria bacterium | reverse complement strand
AGTTCGACATCAAGCTGATCGAGCTCAAGGACCATATGGACGTGTTCGGTCCGCTCGAGGGCAAGAAGTACCTGCGGGACAACGTCTGGCGGCCGTGGATGAACGACGATCTGCAGTCGTTCACCCTGCTGCGCTTCATGCCGCCGGAGTTGATGGAGTACCGGGGACGGGCGGTGGTCGTCGATCCCGATGTCTTCGCCGTGCAGGATGTCTGGGAGCTCCTGTCCAAGGACATGGAGGGCAAGGCGATCTGGTGCTGCGTGCGCGGCAAGGGACCCCGCGCCCATCCGGCGAGCTCGGTGATGCTGCTCGACAACGCCAAGCTGCGTCACTGGAAGCTCACCGATTACGTCGGCAAGCTGTTCAGCGGCGAGTACGAGTACAAGCGCTGGATGAACATCGGCTACGAGGACCCGGAAACCATCGGCATCCTTCCTCCGGAGTGGAACCATTTCGACCGGCTGACCGCCGAGACCAAGATGATCCACAACACCCGGCGCCGTACCCAGCCCTGGAAGACGGGGCTGCCGATCGACTTCATCCCCTCCGAGAACAACCCCTACAGCCCGTATGCCTGGCTGATGTTCGCACGCCGCAAGCTGTTCGGGACCTATGCGCTGCTCGGCCAATACAAACCGCATCCCGACAAACGCCAGGAGGATTTCTTCTTCGGTCTGGTCAAGGAGTGCATCGAGAACGGGACCATTTCCGAGGAGCTGCTCAAGGAGGCGATGCGCAACAACTGGGTGCGCCACGACGCCTTCGAGGTGCTGGAAAAGGTGCCGCCCGTCGATCGGACTCTGGCTTCGCTTCGGGAAATGCCGAAGGCGGCCTGAGCCGAGGCTATCCGAACAGCCCCGGCTGCCGCGGGGGATAGATGACGACGCCGTCCGGGGTAATGCGGGCGGCGTCGGCTCTTTCCGCGGGCTCGCTCCGGCCCGGACCGAGGATGTGCACGACTTCGATGCCGCGGGCCAGCAGATGGTCGGTGAGGATGCGGCGGTGGCAGCGCGAGGGATGGGCCTCGGCACAAAGGATCGCCGTCGGCTGTGCGCGGCCGAGGGTGACGAGATCCTCGAGGGCCTCGGCGAAGGGCGGGGTCAGCGCGTAATCCGCGTAGTTGCGGAATCCCGGAACCTCCCAGAAGCCGTTCGGCGATGGTCTGCCGAGGGCCTGCGGGCCGCGGCGACCGCCGAGACCGGGCAGATGCCGATAGGCGATTCCGGCCGCCCCCAGACTCCGCTCCAGCGCCGTCCTGGCGAACCGGGGATGGCGACGGGAACCGGGCCAGCTCCGCACATCGGCCACCCGTCGGATGTCATGCGCCCGCAGCAGATGGAGAAACGCTTCGAGCGCCCGGTTGGAATGGCCGATCGTCCACAGCCGGGGTCGTTCAGCGCTCACCGGCCCCGCGCAGTCCCTCGGCCATGGCTTCGAAGATCTCGGCATTGGGACAGAAGCCGTGGGCCGCTTCCCGGCTGTCGTCGCTGGCGAAGAAGCGACGGCAGCGCCCGACCTCCAGACAGTGGGCGCAGGCACGCTCGGCGTCCCGCAGGCTGGCCAGCCAGTTGGCGGGCAAGGCATCGGGATCGATGCCGAAGCGCCGCATCATCCGGCGCAGATCCTGCTCGCTGCCCGCGCGGGCCGTGCTCATGTCCAGGGGATCGAGACCGAGTTCGCGCAGGCTCTGCTCGAGCGCCCTCGGATCTTCCCCTCGCGCTTCGCTGCGCCAGCGCGAAAGGCGCGCGAAGACCCGCGCCAGCCAGTGGTCGGTCATGACCCGATCTCCCACGATCTTTCCTTAGAGTTGAAATGCCCACAGGGGTTTGTCAACGATCTCCGGGTCGTTCAGCCGGGGGTGACCGGGTTGCAGTTGGCGGCCGCCTCGACGATCAGATCCGCAATCCGGGGATGCCCGCCGAGGGGGCCGAGATAGGTTGCGCGTTCGCCGAACGGGGCCAGCACGGCCCGCATATCGTCCCGGCCGTGCGGCCCGGCATCGACGAAGAAGCCGGCGACGATCACCGGACCGGTGATGCGGGCGATGACGTCGGAGAGAAACGGCTCCTGCTCCAGAAAGGCGCAGAATACATCGGCGAAAGCCGCGCTCCGGCGGATCCGCGAGGCCTGGGCGAAGGCCGTATCGCCGCTGGTGAGGTAGCGGCCCGTGCCATGACCGGCCAGCACCAGGCTGGTGCGGCCGCTCTGCCAGCCGCGTTCCCGGCAGCGGATTTCCGCGAGTTCCCCGACCAGGCCCGCAATCTCGGGCCGTGTGCCGATGGTCTGGCAGAGCTCGATGCGGTGCTCGCGACCCGGCGTCGCCAGCCGCGCCCGCAGCCAGGCCAGGATGTACCCTTCCGCCATCAAAAGGGGCACCACCCGCACCGGGCCGGGGGCGAGCGCCGTGATCGCCTCCTCGATGCTCGGCTCGCCACGCAGGCAAGCCGCCGCCACCGTCCGGAAGATGCCGCGGGCGGCGATCTCCCGGGCATGTGCGGCGGCGATGCCGGGACCCTCGTCGATACCGTGGGTGGCGATGACGAGGGCGGCGTCGGCGAGCCGGTCAGTGGCTGGTACCCTCGGAGAAGGTGATCTTGTTCCAGACATTGTATTTGCCGGAGGGTTTCGAAGCGGGGATGCGGGCGACCTCCTCGAGCGTCTCGGCGTCGTAGACGATGACCGCCCCCTCCCGGTCCCAGATGCTCAGCAGTGCGTAGCGGCCGTAGCGGTCGAACTCGACATGGCCGGAAACCTTGCCGGGCACCGGACGCAGGGTGCGGACGATCTCCAGGCTGCGCTTGTCGATGATGTGCACGGCGTCGCGATCGGGGCCGAAGAACACGTCGGCCCAGGCATAGGGGCTGTTTTCGTGGCTGCGCATGAAGAAGCCGGGGCCGAGGGTGGGGATCTCCTTGATCAGGCTCCAGTTCTCCATGTCGATGATGCTGATCGCCGCCTTGTTGAGATTGGGGGTGCCCATGACCCGCCGCCCCTGCCATTCCCAGGTGATGCCGGAGCCCAGATGCGGCATGCCGGCCAGGGGGAGTTTCTTGATCGGCCGGCCGACCTCGAGCTGCACCACCACCGCTTCGCCGGTGCTGCGCGAGGCGCCGATCAGGTGGCGGTAGGAGGGATCGAAGAAGAAGTCGTCGAGCGGCTGCTCGAGTTGGATGCGGCGGATGGGAAAGCGTTCGTGGCTGGCCAGGGCCTCCACCATGCCCTTTTCGTAACTGTGCACGAAACCCGGGAAGGTGGCCGGTGGTGGGTCGCCGTAGGGGATTTCCCAGATCTCGGGGAGATCCTTGAGGGCGACGATGAAACTCTGCCGGGTCGGAGCTTGGTAGACGGCGCTCACGCGCGAGCCGGCCTTCTTCCACATGTCCAGGGCGGGAATGACCTTGAGCGGGGCCAGCGTCTTGGCATCGAGCAGGACCAGGTTGCCCGGCAGATAGTTGGCTACCGCCAGCACCTTGCCGTCATGGGAGATGGCGAGATTGCGGCTGTTGATGCCGGCGCGCACCTCGGCCACCTTCTGCAGACTCCAGAGATCGTAGCGGGTGACCCAGCCGTCGCGCGAGAGGAAGTGGACGAAGCGGCCGTCGGGGCTGAACTTGGGTCCGCCGTGCAGGGCGTAGCGGCTCTTGAAGCGGGCGAGACGCACGAAGCGGTCGCCGTCGAGGATGCTCACATGGTGATCGCCGCTCTCCACCAGCACGAAGAGGTTGAGCGGGTCGGCATCGTATTGCGGGCGATCGGGCAGGCTGGCGGTATCCACATGGATCACCCGCGAGGCCTCGATCTCCGCCATCCCCCATTGCGGGGGTTCGGCCGGAGGGGTGAAGAGATAGCGGGCGAGCGCCGCGATCTCGTCTTCGGTGAGACGGTCCCCGAAGGCCGGCATCTGGGTAGCGATCCGTCCCGCGGCGATGACCTCGGCGGCCCGTTCCGGCTTCAGTCGGCGCAGGCTCTCGGGCAGGAGCGCGGGGCCGGTGCCGCCGAGCCGATCGGCGCCGTGGCAGGCGGCACATTCCCGCGTGTAGAGGGCAGCGGCATCGGGAGTCTGGGCGGCGGCCGGAAGCGCCGCCGGCAGCAGGAAAACGGCCAGCAGGCTACTCGGCAGCGACCGCATGATCCTCGCCCCCGTCTCCCGCCGCCGGTACCGGGCCGATCTCCGCATCGGTCAGGTAGCAGGCGGGATCCTCGGCCCAGGGATCGCCCAGGAGCTGCATGGCGCGAATGCGGGTGTTGCCGCCGCAGATGGCGAAATGGGCGCAACTTCCGCAGCGGCCGGAGATCCGCCGCGGACGACGCTTGAGCCCGGCCATGATCGGATCGGAGGTGTCCTGCCAGATCGCCGAGAAGGGCCGTTCCTTGACGTTGCCCAGATTGTAGTGCCACCAGAAGGTGTCGGGGTGGACGTTGCCCAGATTGTCGATGTTGGCGACATTGACGCCGCTGGCATTGCCGCCCCAGGCCTCGAGCTTGGCGCGGATATGGTCCGCGCGCTCGGGAAAATTGCGGCGCACCCAGTGCAGGAAATAGACGCCGTCGGCATCGTTGTTGCCGGTGACGAATTCGGTGCCCCGGTTCTCTCGGACATGCTGCCAGCAGCGTGCGAACAGCAGATCCATCACCGCACGGGTGGTGCGGTGATAGGCATCGTCGCCGCGATAGCGGTTGCCGCGCCCCGCATAGACCAGATGCGAGAGATAGAATTTGTCGATGCGCTCGGCCTCCATGAGGTCCAGCATCTCCGCCAGGCTCTCGACATTGCGCTCGGTGACCGTGAAGCGGAGCCCGACCTTGATGCCGCGATCCCGACACAGGCGGATTCCCCGCAGACTGGCCTCGAAGCAGCCCGGCACACGACGGAAACGGTCGTGGACGGCACCGATCCCGTCGAGGCTGACGCCCACATAGTCGTAGCCGATGGCGGCGATGCGGTCGGCCATCGCCTCGTCGATCAACGCCCCGTTGGTGGAGAGACCGACATAGAAGCCCAGATCCTTGGCCCGCGCGGAGATCTCGAAGATGTCCGGGCGCAGCAGCGGCTCGCCGCCGGAGAGGATCAGCACCGGCACGCCGAAGGCGCGCAGATCCTCCATCACCGTGAACACTTCCTCGGTGGCGAGCTCGCCCGGAAAATCGGTGTCGGCCGAGAGCGAGTAGCAGTGGATGCAGTTCAGGTTGCAGCGGCGGATGAGGTTCCAGATCACCACCGGTCCGGGCGGCCGGCGCCGGACCACCGGGGTCGGCTCGAGAATCTCGCGCATGAACTGGCTCAGGCGGAACATGACGCATTCTCCCTGGGCTGCCGCACCCGCAGCCCGGTCTTCTTGAGGATCCGCAGACTGTAGAGGATCGTGTGGCCGCGGGCGGCGTCGCCCAGCAGCCGGGCGATTTCGGCCACCTTGGCCTCGACCTCGGCGCGGGAGCGGCCATGGACCATGGCGAACAGATTGTAGGGCCAGTCCGGAAGACGGCGCGGCCGGCGATAGCAGTGGCTGACGAAGGGCAGGGCGCCGACCTCGCTGCCGAGCCGGTCGACGGCCTCGTCGGCGACATCCCAGACGCTCATGCCGTTCGCCCGGTATCCCAGCCGGTAATGGTTGGGCACCGCCCCGATGCGGCGGACGATGCCGCGCTCCAGCATGCGCGCGAGGCGCCGGCGCACTTCCGCCTCCGCAATGCCGATCCGCTCGGCCACCGCGGCATAGGGGCGCGGACAGAGCGGCAGCCCTTCCTGGGTGGCGGCGATCAGGGCGCGGTCGATGGCATCGAGGGTCATGCGTCGAGTCTCAGCTCGAGGAAATATTCCCGCTCCTTGGGAAGGTTCAGAACGGGCAACCCGGTCTCTTCCTCGATGCGGGCGATCACCCCGGCGATCTCCGAGGGATCGGTGACGGCGAGCACGAACCACATGTTGAAGCGATGGGCGCGTTCGTAATTGTGCGCCACCTCGGGGAAGGCGTTGACGATCGCCGCCACCTCCTCGAAGCGTTCCGCCGGCACCTCCATGGCACAGAGGGTCACCGCTCCACCCATCTTCTCGGCGTCGAACAGCGGGCCGAAGCGGGTGAGAATGCCCGCTTCGCGCAGTCGGGCGATGCGGGCGATCAGCTCCCCCTCCTCGGTGCCGAGCGCGCGGGCGACCTCGGCGAAGGGATGCTCGCAGAGCGGAAATCCGCCCTGCAGCCGGTTGATCAGGCGGCGGTCGAGCGCGTCCATCAGGCGGCCCTTTCCGCGGCGAGGCCGGTGCCGTAGCGGGGACCGCGCTGCTTGAAGCGGCGGCGGCTGAAGAGGACCGCCCGCGGCAGATCGGCGATGCCGGCGGCTTCGGCGGCCTGCTCCGCCAGCCGGCGGACCCGCTCGCGCTCCTTGCCGTGAATCATGCAGAACAGATTGTAGGGCCAGAGCGGCGGGCGCCGCGGCCGCCGGTAGCAGAGGGTGACATAGGGCAGGCGGCTGAGACGCGCCGCCACCTCCTGCACGCGTTCCTCGGGCACCTCGAAGACGACCATGGCATTGGCCCGGTAGCCGAGCGCGTGATGATGCACCACCAGGCCGAAGCGCCGGATCACCCCGGCCTCGGCCATCGCCCGCAGCCGCGCCAGCACCGTCGCCTCCTCGAGGCCGCAGCGGCGGCCGATCTCGGCATAGGGCCGGGGCACCAGCGGCAGGCCGTCCTCGAGGGCGGCCAGCAGGCGACGGTCGGCTGTGGTCAGTTCCATTGGACCGGGAATCCGAGATCCAGATGGAAGGCCTCCAGCAGCGGCAGGTCGAGTACGGCGAGGCCGGTACGGTACTCGATATCGGAGAGGATGGCCGCCACCCGGCCCCTGCTCGGAGCGGCGATCACGAACCACAGATTGAGCCGGTGCTCGCGCTCGTAATTGTGGGTGACCTCCGGATAGGCGCTGACGAAGGCCGCGATCTGGGGCAGCAGGGGCGCCGGCACCTGCATCGCGGCGAGCGTGCTGTAGCCGGCGCGGTGCGGTTCCAGTACGGCACCGATGCGGCTGATGACACCCGCCGCCTGGAGTTCGGCGAGAAGCTCGATCACCGTCTCCTCCTCGACCCCGAGCCGCTGGGCGATGACGCGGTAGGGGCGCGGATGGAGCGGGAAATCATGCTGGAAACCGTCGATGAGCCGCTTTTCGAGTTCGCTGAACTGGCGTTCCATGGCTCAGAATCCGATGCGGTTGGCGCGAGCGGTGAAGAAGATGCCGGAAGGCTTTCTGGCCTCGATACGGGTGAGCTCTTTCAGGGTCCGGGTGTCGTAGACCACCACCCGGTCGGAGTCCCGGGCCGAGATCCAGACCTGCTCGCCGCGCGGCGTGAACTCCATGTGCAGGATCGCCTTGCCCGGCGAGAAGGTGGCGATCACCTCGCGGCTCGGCACGTCGATGACCTGCACCATGTCGTTGCGGGGATGGGCGAAATTGACCCAGACCTGGCGACCGTCGGGGCGGGCGATGGCGAACACCGGCTGACCGTACACCGGGATGCGGGCCACTTCGGCGAAGTCGCGGCGACGGTCGACCACCAGCAGCTCGTGGCGGCCCACCGCCGGCAGGAACAGATCGTCGCCGGCCTGCGACCAGCCCTCGAGATGGGGCATCTTGTAGACCGGCAGCGGCTGCTCGCCGCGCCCGTAGCCGTCGAGGATGCGCCGCGGCCGCGGCTCGTCGGCCCACAGATCGATCAGCACGAGGCCGTCCTCGCCGAACAGGCCGGCGATGTAATAGCGCCCGTCGGGCGTCACCAGGGCGTCGTAGGGCAGACGGCCGATCTCGGGAAAACGGGTGATCCGCGGTTGTCCGGGATCGGCGAGATCGGCGAGCCAGATCTGTCCCGCATCGTAGAGGGAGAAGGCGAAGCGCCTGCCTCCCAGATCCTCGATGCCGACCACCTTGGAGCGGGCACCGTTGTCGGCATAGACCGAAGGGATGTCGGCCACCGGCGCCAGATCCCGACTGTCGAACACACGCACTCCGCCGGGCTCGTAGTTGGCCACCGCGACCAGGCTGCCATCGGCGGAGATCGCCCCGCCGATGGAATTGCCGGCCTGGACGGTGCGCGCCGCCACCCTGGCCTT
>JALSRW010000535.1 GCA_026984595.1 Alphaproteobacteria bacterium | reverse complement strand
TTCCTGCGCGAGGGCTCGGCCATCGACGATTTCATGCATCCCGACCGGGTCGTCTGCGGGGTGGAGACCGAGCATGCCCGGGACCTGCTGGCCCAGGCCTACCGCCCCCTCAACCTGATCGAGACGCCGATCCTGTTCACCGGGCTGGAGACCGCCGAACTCATCAAATATGCCACCAATTCCTTTCTCGCGATGAAGATCACCTTCATCAACGAGGTCGCGGATCTCTGCGAGAAGGTGGGGGCCGATGTGCAGGCGGTGGCCAAGGGCATCGGCCTCGACGGACGCATCGGCCGCAAGTTCCTGCATGCCGGCCCGGGCTACGGCGGTTCCTGCTTTCCCAAGGACACGCTGGCGCTGCTGCGCACCGCCGAGCAATACGACAGCCCGCTGCGCACCATCGAGACGGTGGTGGCGGTCAACGAGGCGCGCAAGCGACGGATGGTGCGCAAGATCGCCGACGCCTGCGGCGGCAGTGTCGCCGGCCGGACCATCGCCGTCCTCGGCGTGACCTTCAAGCCCAATACCGACGACATGCGGGAAAGCCCGAGCCTCGTCATCCTGCCGGCGCTGCAGGCCGAAGGCGCCGAGGTACGGGCCTACGATCCCAAGGGGATGGAGGAGGCGCGCAGGCTGCTCCCGGGCATCGTCTGGGGGGAGGATCCCTACGGCATCCTCGAGGGCGCCCATGCCCTGGTCGTCCTCACCGAATGGAACGAGTTCCGGGGGCTGCATCTGGAACGCGTCCAACGGCTGATGCGCGAACCGCGGATCATCGATCTGCGGAACGTGTTCGATCCGGAACGGGTGATCCGGGCCGGGTTTTCCTATGTCAGCATCGGCCGCCCGCCGATCGGCAGCAGGCTGCCCCGGAACGACTGAGCGGAGCCGGACATGACCTCGGGCCATCGCTTCCATCCCACCATCCTGCGGGAATACGACATCCGGGGAATCGTCGGCGAGACCCTGTTCGCCGCGGATGCCCGCGCCATCGGCCGCGCCTTCGGCACCATGATCCGCCGCGAAGGAGGTCGACGGGTCTGCGTCGGCTACGACGGCAGGCTCAGTTCGCCCGAGCTCGAGTCGGCGCTGGTCGAAGGCCTCACGCGGAGCGGCTTGGAGGTGCTGCGGCTGGGGCTCGGCCCCACCCCGATGATGTATTTCGCGGTGCATCATCTGGAGGCCGACGGCGGCGTGCAGGTCACCGGCTCGCACAATCCGCCGAACCACAACGGTTTCAAGATGATGTTCGGCAAGGCCGCCTTCTTCGGCCCGCGGATTCGCGCGCTCGGCGAGATCGCCGCCGCCGGGGATTTCGCGGCCGGCGATGGGCGGGCCGTCGAGAGCCCGGTGTTCGAGGCCTATGTCGACCGCCTGGTACGGGACTTTCATGGCAGCCGACCCATCGATGCCGTCTGGGATGCGGGCAATGGTGCCGCCGGTCCGGCCGTGGAAGCGCTCTCCGCGAGGCTTCCCGGCCGCCATCTCCGCCTGTTCACCGAGGTCGACGGGCGCTTTCCGAACCACCACCCCGATCCCACCGTGCCGGAAAATCTGGAGGCATTGCGCGAGGCGGTGACGCGTGGCGGCTACGAGCTGGGCATCGGCTTCGATGGCGACGGCGACCGGATCGGCGTGGTCGACGGCAAGGGACGGATCATCTACGGCGATCAGCTTCTCGGAATTCTCGCCGCCGATGTGCTGACCCGCCATCCCGGCGCCCCCATCATCGCCGACGTCAAGGCCAGTCAGTCGCTGTTCGACGAAATCGCGCGCCTCGGCGGCCGGCCCCTGATGTGGAAGACCGGGCATTCGCTGATCAAGGCCAAGATGGTGGAAACCGGCGCTCCGCTGTCGGGGGAGATGTCCGGCCACATCTTCTACAAGGACGGGTTCTACGGCCATGACGACGCGCTGTACGTGGCGGTGCGTCTGCTCGACATCCTCGCCCGCGGTTCGGAGACCCTGGCCGACATCCGCGACCGGCTGCCGGAGGTCCACAACACCCCGGAAATCCGCTTCGACTGTCCGGACGAGGCCAAGTTCGCGGTGATCGAGACGGTCGAGGCCAATCTGCGACGTGAAGGTGCGGAAGTGAACGACATCGACGGGGTGCGGGTGCGGACGCCGGAGGGCTGGTGGCTGCTGCGGGCCTCCAACACCCAGGCGGTACTGGTGGCTCGCGCGGAAGCGGGCACACCGCAGGGGCTCGAAGCCCTCAAGGCGCAGATCCGCCGGCATCTGCAGCAGGCCGGGGTCACCCCTCCGGCGGATTTCTAGGCGACCGGCATCCGACCCGGCAAGGGCGGGCTCGCCCGGATCCCGCGGTGCATCGCCGGGCGCGGAACGGGCACGGCGATGTCCGCATTAACCAAACCTTAAGGGGCGGTGCCTAGGATGGCCGCGGTCCGAAACGCGGTGGCCGCATCGCGCTCCGTGCGGATGCCGAGCCAATGCCGCCACAGCCTGCCTGGAGCCTGCCCGGATGTCACTCGACAAGAAGCTGCCGATTCTGATCGTCGATGATTACAAGACGATGCTGCGGATCATCCGCAATCTGCTGAGACAGCTCGAATTCACCAATGTGGACGAGGCCACCGACGGCTCGGCGGCGCTGGCGAAGCTGCGGGAGAGGCCTTACGGCCTGGTCATTTCCGACTGGAACATGCAGCCGATGACCGGGCTCGAGCTGCTCAAGGCGGTGCGTGCCGATCCCAAGCTCAAGGACATCCCGTTCATCATGATCACGGCGGAGAGCAAGACCGAAAACGTGATCGCCGCCAAAGAAGCCGGTGTCAACAACTACATCGTCAAGCCCTTCAACGCCGAAACCCTGCACAAGAAGATCACCATGGTGCTCGGCGGCAACTGAGGGCGGAGACATGCGATGACCAGCGACCGCAACGACCAGCCGGAAAGCCTCGAATCCTTCATCGACAGGCGCCTCGACAATGTCACCGACATGACCCACGGCGGTCAGGTCTTCGCCGAGGTGGTCAACATCATCCAGGCCGTGCTGGATCGGGTGCAGAACCGGGTCTCGGCCAAGGAGCGCCGGATCGCCGAGGAGCTGGAGACCCTCGCAACGGTGATCGAGCGCGCCAAACAGGATGTCGAATCGGTTCGTCCCCAGGATATCCGCGCCCATCACCTGCCGCTGGCCAACGGCGAACTCGGTGCCATCTCCTCGCATCTGGAGGAGGCGACGGGAACGATCCTCGATACCTGCGAGGAGCTGGAGAAGATCGGCGAAACGCTTTCCGAGGAAGCTCGGGAAAAGCTGCTCGAATGCGTGACCCGGATCTATGAAGCCTGCAACTTCCACGACATCACCGGCCAGCGAATCAAGAAGGTCATCAGTACCTTGGAAGTGGTCGAAGGCAGAATCGATGCCCTGCTGACCGCCCTCGGCGACAGGCAGCCCATAGCGGCGACAGAGCCGGACGAGCAGACAGACGAGGAAGATCCCGAAGCGAAACTGCTCAATGGTCCGGCTCTGCCCGGCGACGGCACGACCCAGGACGAGATCGACGCGCTGTTCGGCTAGAGCATGACCGGGTCGGGGATATCGGGAGAACCGCTGCGGACGCAGGCCGCCACGAGGGATCCCGCCGGCCCGAGGAATGTACCGGCCCTCCCGGACCGCCCACAGCGTTGGGCGGTGGGACCACCGTCGGGCTGGCTCGAGCGGGACGCCGGTAGCGGGGATCGCGCACCGTCCGGGCGCGCCCGAACGACGCTCGCCACCCTCTTCCTTTCGGTATTCCTGCTCCTGACCGGCTTCTTCGTTCTGCTGGTGGCGATGTCGGAATTCGACCGCGACCGGACCCGCCGGGTGCTGGACTCGCTCGGACAGCGGTTCGCCCGTGCATCGGCCATGCTCGGTGGCGAAAGCGGCCCGGCGGGCCTCGATCCCGGGCTGCTGGGAGCTCCCGGCGAGAATGCGCACCGCGACCTGCGTCTGGGGCCGCCCCTCACCGCCGAGGCCCGCAGAGCCGGCATCGTCGGCCGCATCGAATTCGCGCCCGACCGGCTTTTCGACGCCGAGGGCCGGATTCCCCGTGCGCGATGGCTGCTGTTGGGGCGGATGGCGGCGGTCACTCGGGCCCCCCGCGGCTGGAGGCTGGAGATCGCCGCCCCCTGGCCCGCCGGGACGGATGCGACGGGCGTCGCCCGCCGGCTGCAGGTGGTACTGCAGCTCCTGGAACGCCTCGGCGCCGACCGGACAGCGGTGCGCTACGGTCTGCGGGAAAGCGGATCGGAACTCTGGTCGTTCCTGGTACGCGCGAACGGCGAAGGCGAACCGCAATGAAGCGCGGCCCGCAGAGCCCCGGTCCGTGGCTCTTCACGTTCGCCGATCTGGCGGCGCTGCTGCTCGCCTTTTTCGTCCTCACCTTTTCCATGAGCAGACTCGATGCCGAACGCTGGCGCCGCTTCTCGGCCTTCTGGCCGGGCCAGACGGCGACGGTGCCGAGGGCGCTCGAACCGGCACGGCGCGATCACAGCGCCCCCGCCGCGACGCCCGAGGCATCGGTCGGCGAGGCCGGCTATCTGGCCCGCGTACTGGATCAGCGCCTGGCCGCGCTGGGTCGCCCCTTCGCCCTGCGCGCCGATGCCCGCGCGGGCGTGGTGACCCTCCGTTTCACGGCGACACTGCTGGCCGATCGCTCCGCATCCGCCACCGCGGCAGCGGCGCCGGTACGGGCCCTTCTTCTGCCGGTACTCTCGGATGCGGTCGAGATCCGCCTGCTCGTCCCGGTCGATGCGGGGCTGCCCCTGGCCGAGCGGCTGAAGGCATTGCGCCGCTTCGCCGAGGCGGCCGGCGAGCGCCTCGGTCGATCGCCCAGCGTGGTACTGGCCGCGGAACCGCACTCCCCCGCCGAGTTGGTGTTCCTGCCATGAGCGGGTCCCGTTCGCTGTTCCGGATCGGCCTGCTGCTGAGCCTGTTCGCCTGGTTCGCGGGACCGTCTGCAGCGGCCGAGAAGGGCGTTTCTCCTTTCCATGTCACCGGCAGCGGGGGCCGGGTCGAGCTGCTGGTTGCCCCGACCGACGGCAGCCCCCCGCAGCCCACCATCCGCGCCGGACGGCTGATACTGACGTTCGCCCGGGAACCGCTGCCGCCGATCGGCGATCTCGAAACTCGGCTGCAGGAATTCGTCGCCGGGATCGGCAGCGATCCCGCCACCCGCCGGCTGCGGTTCCTGCTCCGTTCGGGAACCGAAGTCGCGGTCGCCGAGGAAGGGGAGGAAAGACTGCGCATCTCCTTCCGCCGCAAGGACGCGGCCCGCGCCGCCATCGGCGTCCGCATCGGCCGCCACCCGGATTTCCTGCGGCTGGTGTTCGAGGGACCGGAGGCGGCCACGGCCGCGTTGCAGCGCGAGGATCGCCGGATCGTCCTTCGCTTCGCGCGGCCTCTGGGCAACCGGGTCCCGGCCCGGCTCGAGGCCCTGGAGCCGCTCGCCGGCGTCGAAACGCCGCGAGGTGACCGTGTCGTCCTGCGTCTGGCCGAGGGATATGGCGCCAAGGTTCTGCGGCTTCCGCCCGACCGTCTGGTGCTCGACCTGGTCGCCGAGGCGCCGCCCGCGGCCGCCGCGAAGACCGCACGCGCGGACCCCGGACGATCCGGCGCGCCCGCATCCGCCCGTACGGGCGAAACCGTCGCCGCCGCCACAGGACCCGCGACCGGCGCCGGAAAACCGGTTGCCGGACCCGCGGCGGCGGGGAAGCCGGAGACCGCCCCTGCCGGCGCGACCGCCACGGCGGCGGGGAGCCGCAACGGGCAGCCGGCGACGGCCGAAGAGCCCGCACCTCGCCCGACCCCGCCGGGACCGGCCCCCTCCGGCGAGGCCGGTCCCGTCGCGTCTTCGTCGGCCCCGTCTCGGCCGGCTGCGGTATCCGCCGGGCCCGCGGCCGCGGGCGCCGATGCGGGTCCCCTTCCGGACGGCGTTCCGGCCGCGGCCGATCTTCTCGAAATCCGTGCGGCGCGGGAAGGAGAGACCGTGGTGCTGCGCTTTCTCTGGCCTTTCGAGGTGGGGGCCGCGGCCTTCCTCCGCGGCGGCCGCCTCTGGGTGGTGTTCGATGCCGCGACCCGATCGCTGGTCGCGGAGAAGAAGAAGATCGCCTTTCACGCGGGAGCTCTCATCCGTTCGCTGCGCCAGGAAACCCACGACCGGGCGACCGTACTCCGCATCGATCTCCGGCGCACGGTAGCGATCTCGATGCGCCGCGAGGGCAATGTCTGGGTGCTGCGGTTCGGCGAGAGTGCGGTCTCGGCGATCACGCCGAAGCCGCAGGCGGATCCGGGGGGGCTGCTGTTCCCCGATGCCCGCCGCAGCATCCGTTTCCGCGACAGTATCGCCGGCGACGAGATGCGGGTGTTGACCTATGTTCGCGGCGGTGCCGGCCTGCCGCGGCCGCGCCGGTTGGTCGATCTCGCCCTGCTCGAGACCGCCCAGGGCGTGGCCTGGCGCGCCATCGCCGCGGATGTGGAGGCCCGGCCGGTGCCGGGTGGCATCCTCCTCACCCGCCCCGGCGGCCTGCGCCTCGATGCCGCGGCCACCGCCGACACCCGGCGTCCCGAGCGCCCCTCCACCTCCCCCGACGCCGGCAGCGAGCCGCCCGGGGGTTCCGCCACCTCCGACGCGCCGCCCGCGATCACCGGGGAGAAGACGGCTCCGGAGTCGCCAGCCGCGACCCCCGAGCGGAAGGCGGCCGCGGAGCCGCCGGCGGCAGCGGAAGCCGGGGCAGAGGTTCCCGCCCCCATCGCCGAGGGCGCCACCGCACCCGTCGATGGCGGCGAGAGCGGAGAGACACGGAGGGCCTCCGCGGCCGACCCGCCGGCAACCGGACTCCGCGATCCGCCCTGGAAAACCACGCTCGGGCTCGCCGAACTGCCTCCCGAGGTCCTGCGCGAGACCGACCGGCTGCGGCGTGCCCTCCTGGCCGAGCTGGTGCAGCGCGCGGAACCGGAGCGGGCACCCTTGCGCCTGCGCATCGCCCGGCTCTACCTGGCCGACGCGCTGAGCGCGGAAGCCTTCGCCCAGCTCCTGGCCACCAACGGGGCCGCCGCGGTGGACGGCGATCCTCTGCTGGCCAAGCGGCGTGCCGCCTTGGCCGGGGCCTCCTCCCTGCTGCTCGGTCGCAACGGAGTGGCCGCCGAGCATCTTCGCAATCCGCTTCTGACCGAGGACCGGGAGACTTCCCTCTGGCGGGCGGTGCTGGCGGCACGGGAGAACCGCTGGGACGTGGCGGCGGAGGAACTCGCCCGCGGTGGCGAGATTCTGCGCGCCTATCCGCCGGCGCTGCGCTTCCGGCTGGGCCTGGTGGCGGTGATGATCGCCGCCCAGAACGGCGATGCCCGCAGCGCTTTCGACTGGCTGAAGCAGCTCGAGGGGCTCGAGCTCGACACTTACCAGCGCGACGAGCTGCGCTTCGTCGAGGCACTCACCCTGAGCCGTGACGGCGCCGCCGGGGAAGCACGGCGGCTGCTCGCACGGCTGGCCGAGGAAGCGGGTTGGCTCACCGCCACCAAGGCGGCATACGCGCTGGTCAATCTCGACCGCGAAGCCGGCCGCATCGACGACGCCGGCGCGCGGGAGGCATTCCTCCGCCAGCGGCCGTTCTGGCGCGGCCATCCGTGGGAGCCGACCATGCTGCGCGAATTCGGTCGTCTCGAACGGAGGTTGAACCGTATCCCCGAAGCTCTCGCCGTCTGGCGCGAGCTGCTCGGGCGCTACCCCGACAGCGCCGCCAGCTCCGGCCTCGCCGGGGAGATGGGCGAAGCCCTGGCCGAGGCCCTGGCACCCGGAGCCGAAGCCGCCCTGCCTCTCTTCGCCCGGCTCGAGCTCTATCGCCGCTACATCGCCCTCGTGCCGACCGGCGAGAAAGGGGACCGGATCGTCCTCGATCTCGCCAAGGGGCTCCTGGAGACGGGCCTGCCGGAGCTCGCCGACAAACTCGCGAGCGAGCGGCTGCCGGTGGCTGCGGGTGAGCCGCAGCGGCGCGCCTTCGCCCATCTCCGGGCACGTGCGGCACTGGCAGCCGGGTCGCCCGAACGGGCCCGCGAGCTGGCGGCCAAGCTGGCTGCCAGCGGCAGCGG
>JALSRW010000534.1 GCA_026984595.1 Alphaproteobacteria bacterium | reverse complement strand
CGGGCCGCCCGCTCCATGCGCTGGCCGAGGTTCCGCCGTGCGGGTTCCTCCATGGCCGACGGATGCGTGCGCGAGCCGGAGCTGCAGGATGCCGCCGGTCGATACACGGTCCTGTCGCCCGGGCACCGGGACGAAGGGAAGCAGCCCTGGACGGCCGCTCGGCGGCGCCGCCGGGAAGGCTGCGCGGACCCGGCCGGTGCCCGCGGCCTCGCAGGCACGGCGCCGTCCGGCGTCCCACTACCCGCCGCACCCGGAGCCGGTCGCCCGGGCGGGGCCGCGGCGGGCGGGGAAAAACCGGTCCGGTTTCCGACGGCCGGAGGACGGCGCGGAGCCGCTTTCGCGGCCGGGGAGCGGCTCAGCGATCGCGGCCGCGTCCTCGTTCGTCCTTCGCGCTGCGGCCGCCGGCTCGGCCGCCGGCCGTGCGCTCGAGGATCTCGGTGACCTGCGCCGCGCCGATGGTACGACCCCCTTCGCGGATTCCGACACGGTCCAGGATCTCGGTGACCTGCCCTGCGCCGATGGTGCGGCCGCCTTCGCGGATCCCGACACGATCCAGGATCTCGGTGACCTGCCCCGCGCCGATGGTACGACCGCCTTCGCGAATGCCGGTGCGCGCTTCCTGCGCGGCCGCCGCGCCCGCCAGGAGGACGAACAGGAAAACTGCGGACATCCGTGTCACGAGCGCCATGGGTGCAAACTCCCTCCGGTGAACCGCGGGTCCACGGTCCGGCGATGCGACCGGCGCCGGGCCGGCACGAAAACGGTTGCGTCCCGCCGGGCCGGCATCCCGCGGTGGTGACGCGCCCGAGCTTGCATCACGGCCATTAAGAAATCCTTTCGCGGCAGGGAGAGGGGGTCCGCCTTGCCAGGGCCGCGACCGGCGCGGTAACAGGGGGCGAAAGGGAGGTGCGACATGCCAAGAAACACAAGGGTTTCGCTGGGACGCCGGCAGTTTCTGGGATCCCTCGCGGCGGCCGGCGCCGCGGCCGGTCTGGTGCGGACACCGCGGGCGAAGGCGGCGGAGGAGCTCAACGCCCTGGTCTGGTGCGACCACACGGACCCGGCTCTGATCCGGCCCTTCGAGGAGGCCTTCGACGTCCGGGTCAACCTCAAGGAATACGAGGGGACGGGCACCGCGCTCTCGATCATCGAGCAGTCGGCGCCCGGCGATTGGGACGTATTCGTGATCGACGGCATCGATGTGCCGCGGGCGGTGGATGCCGGCATCCTCGCGCCTTTGCCGGAAGACGCCCTGCCCACGGGCGATCTCTTTCCCGAACTGGTGCTGGCCGAATATCAGGTACGCGACGGCAGGACCTATGCGATTTCCGAGAAATTCGGCTACAACACCATTTCCTACAATCGCGACCGGGTGGATCCCGCCGATGTCGAGGACATGGCCGTCATCTGGTCCGACAAGTACGAGGGCCGGATCGCCATCTACGACTACTATCTGCCGGTAATCGGCCTCGTTGCCATCGGCCTCGGCAAGAAGACCTCCGAACTGACCGAGGCCGACCTGCCGGCCATTCGCGAAAAGCTGTTCGCCATGAAAAAGGTGGCCAAGCTGGTGGGCGATGTGGTGGCCAGCCAGACCGCCCTGGTCACCGGCGAAGTGGACATTCTGGTGGGCGGCGGCGAATGGGTGACGGCCGGGCTGGCCGCCGAGAAGCCGGAGCTCGACTGGCTGCTGCCGAAACAGGGCGGGGTGCGCTGGTCGCAGTCGATCGGAATCTTCGCCGATTCGACCAGGAAGGATCTCGCGCTCGAGTTCGTCAAATACATCGTGAGCCCGGAAGGCCAGGCGCGGCTCGCGACATCCTCCTGCTACTGGGCGATGCCGGCCAACCGCAAGGCGGGAGAGGTGCTCACCCCGCAGCAGAAGGCGGCGTTGCGCTGGGACGACCAGCCCGGATATCTGGCCCGGGCCCAGCTCTATCCCGCACCCGATGCCGAGCTCGATGCGAAGATGCAGGACATCTGGACCGAAATGCTCCAGCAGTAACGCGGGGGTGCGGCGGGGGAGAAGGCATGTCGGTGGAGCGAGCGGCCCGGCGGGAGCGGGTGAAGGCATTCGCCTTCGTCCTGCCGGCTCTGCTCTGGACGACGGCCTTCTTCCTCCTGCCCTTCGCCTTCATGCTGGCGATGAGCCTGTGGCAGCGTCTGGGCGGGCGCATCGTCGCGAGCTGGACCCTCGAAAATTACCGCAATTTCTTCGCGCGGCCCCATTTCGTCGAAGGGCTCACCAATTCTCTGGAAATCACCGTCACGGTGACGCTGCTCTCGGTGCTGTTCGCCTATCCGCTCGCCTGGATCCTCGCCGAGAAGGTACCCGAACGCTGGCAGCGGGCGGCCCTGATGCTGGCCGTACTGCCGTTTTGGACCTCCTATGTGGTGCGTTCCTACGCCTGGCTCCTGGTGCTGGCTCACGACGGGGTGGTCAACCGGGCGCTGCTGGCCCTCGGCATCCTCGACACGCCGCTGGTGCTGGCCTCGACGCGGGCGGCGACGATCATCGGCTTCGTCCATTTCTTCATCATGCTGCTGACGCTGACCATCTACGCGAATCTCCGGCAGCTCTCGCCCAACTACGCCCGTGCCGCCGCCGATCTGGGGGCAGGGCCGCTGCGCATCTTCCTCCATGTGATCCTGCCGCTGACCCTGCCCGGGGTGATGGTCGGCGCCTTTCTCACCTTCGTGCTGGCGATCGGCGATTACGTGACGCCGCAGATCCTAGGCGGCAACAACGAGCTGGTGCTGCCCCAGATCATCATGCTCCAGATCGGCCGCCGCGCCGACCTGCCCTCGGCCTCGGCCCTCGCCGTCATCCTCATGCTGGTGGTCACGCTCGTCTATCTGGCCTGCGCCCGCTGGCTCAAGCTCGAGAGGGCGTGAGGCGATGCGGCGGGCGACGGGCTGGCTTGCGGCGTTCTATGCGGCCGCCATCTATGCCTTCATCTTTCTGCCGGTGGCGGTGCTGGTGCTGTTTTCCTTCCAGGAAAGCCGGTTGCCGGTCCCGCCCTTCGACGGTCCGTCGCTCGCCTGGTACCGGGCGGTGCTGGAGGACCGGCGTCTGACCGAGGCGCTCGGAAATTCACTCCTGGTGGCGATCCTTTCCTCGATGGTCGCTGCCGTGCTCGGTTTTCTCGCCGCCTACGGCCTCGCCCGTTACCGCCTGCCGGCGAGCGGCCTCCAGCGGGCGCTCATCACCGCGCCGCTCTCGGTGAGCTACCTGATCATCGGTCTCGGGCTGCTGATCATGTTCTCGCGGCTCGGCGTCCCGCGCTCGCTGGTGACCGTCGGGATCGGCCATGTAGTGATCAACCTGCCGCTCTGCTTTGCCATCACCTACAGCCAGATGGGGGCGCATCAGGTGAACATCGAGCGGGCGGCGCGCGATCTCGGGGCCAGGGACCGGCAGGTCCTGTTGCTGATCACCGCACCCATGCTGATGCCGGCCATCCTCGCCGGCTTCCTGCTGTCGGTGACCTTTTCCTGGGACGAGTTCATCATCGCCTTCCTGTTGTCGCGCTTCGAGGTGACTCTGCCGGTGGAGATCTGGAGCCTGCTGCGCTCCGGTCTCAATCCCGAGAACAACGCCGTCGGCTCCATCGTCTTCCTGTTCTCCTTCGCCCTGGTGATCGTCATGGAACTCCTCCTTCTGCGAAAGGCGCGGCGGAGTTGACGGCGGAAGTCGAAATCCGGGGTGTCAGCCACCGCTTCGGCGAGACCGTGGCGCTGCGCAACGTCACACTGTCCATCGGCGCCGGCCGCTTCGCCGTGCTGCTCGGGCCTTCCGGCTGCGGCAAGACCACGCTGCTTTCGGTGCTCGGCGGTTTCCTGTTTCCCACCGAAGGACGCGTTCTGATCGGCGGTCGTGACGTCACCACCCTGCCGGCGGCCCGCCGCCCGACCACCACCGTGTTCCAGGACTACGCACTGTTTCCGCACATGACGCTCGGCGCCAATGTCGCCTTCGGTCTCAGGATGCGGGGCGTGGCACGGGCTGCACGCAACGCGCGCGCCGCGGAGATGCTGCGGCTGGTCGGTCTCGAGGGGGCCTTCGACAGGAGACCGCACGAGCTCTCCGGCGGCCAGCGCCAGCGGGTGGCGCTGGCGCGGGCACTCGCCGTCGAGCCCGAGGTGCTGCTCCTCGACGAGCCGCTGGGCGCGCTCGATCTCAAGCTGCGCCGCCAGATGCAGGAGGAGCTCAAGGCCATCCAGCGGCGGGTGGGCACGACCTTCGTGCATGTCACCCACGATCAGGAGGAAGCGATGGCCATCGCCGATCGGATCGTGGTCATGAACGCCGGGCGGGTGATGGACCAGGGCCCTCCCGAGCAGCTCTATCTGCGGCCGCGTTCGCGCTTTTCGGCGGCCTTCATGGGCGAGGCCAATTTCGTCGCGGTCGAGGTACGCCGCGAAGGCGGGACGATCCGCATCGATAGCCCGTTCGGAGAGCATCGGCTGCCCGCAACGGTTTCCGACGGCGATTTCTCCGTCTCGGGACCGGCCGAGCTCTGCTTTCGGCCCGAGCATGTCGCCTGTGGGGAGGCGCCCGAGGGCAGCATCGATCTCGGCCGAGGTACGGTGCGCGACATCGCCTTTTCCGGCAGCCACCGGCGCGCCCGCATCACCCTCGATGCCCTCGACGGAGGCGAGATCCTGGCCTATCTGCCGCAGGCGATGGAGGTTGCCGCCGATGCGGGGCTCCGCCTCCATCTGGATCCGGCGCGAGTGATCCTGCTGCCGCGCGAGGAGGGCCCATGACCATGCGACGGGTGGCGGCGGAGCGATGGTATCGGGTGCGCCATGTCGGCGAGGGCGTCACCTGGATCGACGAGCCCTTCATCCGCGAGTTCTATCGCTGCAACATCTGGCATGTGCGCGGGCGGGATCGCGACATGCTGGTGGACAGCGGCATGGGGGTGGTGAGCCTGCGCGGACACGTGCCGCTGGTCACCGAAAAGCCCTGCCTCGCTGTCGCCAGCCACACCCATTTCGACCATATCGGTTGCCATCACGAATTCCCGGAAAGGCTGGTGCATGCGGCCGAGGCCGAGATTCTCGCCCATCCCACCCGTGCCAGCACGCTGGCCGATCCCTATGTCACCGACGAGATCTTCGAAGCGCTGCCGCCCCCACCCTACAGCTCGGCGGAATACCGGGTGAAGGGGGCGCCGGCCACCCGGATTCTCGAGGATGGCGATATCCTCGATCTCGGCGACCGGCGGTTCGAAGTCATCCACACGCCGGGGCATTCGCCGGGCGGCATCGCGCTTTTCGAAGCGTCCACCGGCATCCTCTTTTCCGGGGACATCGTCTATGACGGACCGCTGATCGAGGACACCTACCATTCCGACGCCGCCGACTATCTGGCCTCCATGAAGCGGCTCCTCGAGTACCCGGTGCGCATCGTCCATGGCGGCCACTTCCCGAGCTACGACGGGGAGCGGCATCGCCGGATCATCCGCGCATGGCTCGAAGCCAGGGAGACATCGTGACCCCCGCCGAACTCCACGACAGCGCCATCCTCTGGGACGCCCATAGCTGCGTGCCGCTCCATCCCGATTTCGATCTCGCTGCGCTGGAGCGGCATCGGCGGGCCGGGGCCGACTTCGTTTCCATCAATGTCGGCATGGACATGAACCCGCTCGACCAGATCCTGCCGGTGATCGCGAGTTTCCGCGAGCAGATCGAGCGGCGTTCGGATTTCCTGCGCTTCGCCTCCACCGCCGGTGAGGTGCGCCGGGCGAAGCGGGAAGGGAAGCTCGCCGTCGCCTTCGATCTCGAGGGCGGCGTTCCGCTCTGCGGGCGGCCGGAGATGGTGCGGCTCTTTTTCGATCTCGGCGTCCGCCAGATCCATCTCGCCTACAATCGCAACAACGAACTCGGCGGCGGCTGTTACGACGAGGATGTGCCGCTTACCGCACTCGGGCGGCGCATCGTCGAGGCCGTCTACCGGGCCGGCATGCTCATGGATCTTTCCCATACCGGCCATCGTACCAGCCTCGACATCATGGCCATGGGCCTCGGTCCGGTGGTCTTCAGCCATGCCAATCCGCGCGCCATCCGCGACGACCGGCGCAATCTCACCGAAGCGCAGATCGAGGGCTGCGCGCGCACGGGCGGGGTGGTCTGCGTCACCGGGGTCGGTCGTTTCCTGGCCGATCCCGAGGCCCGCTCCCCGGCCATCCTCGACTGCATAGACCATCTGGTGGCGCGGATCGGGCCCGAACATGTCGGCATCTCCCTCGACTACGAATATCCGGGCGGCGGCCTCCGGGACCTGCCGGAGGATGTCGATCGCACCTACTGGTGGCCGCCCGAGGAAGGCTATCGGGACGGCATCTCGGGCATCCGCCTGGCCACCCCCGAGCAGCTTCCGGAGATCACCGAAGGCCTCCTGGCACGCGGCTACGGCGAGGCCGAGATCCGCCGTATTCTCGGCGAAAACATGCTGGATCTGGTGCGCCGCATCCGCGGCTAGCCGCGCTCGGCGACCTCCTCCAGCGCCTCTTCGAGGATCGCCAGCGCCTCCTGCAACTCCGCTTCGGCGATGGTCAGCGGCGGGCTCAGCACCAGTACGTTGCCGCCACCGACCTTGAAGGAAAGGCCGCGATCGAGGCAGGCGTAGAGCACCGCTTCCGCCGCATCGACCGCCGGCGATCCGTCCGGCCGACGCAGCTCGACCCCGAGATGCAGGCCGATGCCGCGCACTTCATGGACGAGGGGAAAGCGGGATCGCATCTCTTCGAGGCGTGCCAGGACGGCGGCACCGAGACGCCGCGCGCGACCGCAGAGATCCTCGGCCTCGATCCCCTCGAGTGCGGCCAGGGCGGCGGCGCAGCCCGGCGCCGATTTTTCGTGGGTGTAATGGCCGAGGGCGGTTTCCGGGAAGCGGTCGAACGCGGCCCGCGCCAGCATCGCCGCAAGCGGGAACACACCGCCGCCGAGCCCCTTGCCGAGCACCAGAATGTCGGGCGCGGTATCGAATTGCCGGTGGACGAACAGGCTGCCGGTGCGGCCGAGGCAGGAGGGGATCTCGTCGAAGATCAGCAGAACGCCGAGGCGATCGCAGATCTCGCGCACCGCCCTCCAGTATCCGGGAGGGGGCGGCTCCACCGTGGTCCAGCGCATCGGTTCTGCGATCAGCGCGGCGAAATCCCCCTCCCGCTCCAGCACATATTCGAGATAGGCGAGACAGTTGGAATGCGCTTCGTCGGTGCAGCCGAAGCGACAGCGGCCGCGGGTCGGTGGCGGAATGTGCTCGGTGGCCGGCAGCAGGGGGCCGATGCCCTGCCGGAACAGGGCTTCGCCGCCCACCGAGATGGCATCGAGCGAGGCGCCGTGGAAGCTGCCCCAGAAGGAAAGGATCTTGTGCCGTCCGGTGACCATGCGGGCGAGCTTGATGGCGGTGCTCACGGCGAGGGCCCCGGCCGGCGCCAGCAGCAGCTTCCATGGTCCGCCTTCCATCGCCGCGCACAGGCGCTCGGCGAGAGCGACGGCGAAGCGGTTGGTGAAGCGCCGGGGCGAGAAGGGAAGTTCGGCCAGGGCCTGCTCCAGGGCCGCGATCACCCGCGGATGGCCATGGCCGAGCTGATGCACGCTGTTGCCGTGGAAATCGAGCAGCTCGCGGCCGGAAGTGGTGACCAGGCGGCTGCCGCGGCTC
>JALSRW010000533.1 GCA_026984595.1 Alphaproteobacteria bacterium | reverse complement strand
GACATAGAGGTTGAGCCCGTAGGGCGGGGTGACGAAGCCGATGGCATCGCCCACGAGGAACACCACCGCGAAATGGATCGGATCGACGCCCATGCCCTGGGCGATGGGCGCCAGGATCGGTGCCAGGATGATGGTGTTGGGCAGACTCTCGAGGATGGTGCCGGCGGCGAGCACCAGGGCCATCGCCGTGAACAGCACGGCATAATACCCGCCCATGCCGGCGACGAAGCTCTCCAGCGCCTCGCGGGTACCGAGCAGCGACAGGATCTGCTGCATCACCACCGAGATGGCGATCAGCGGCGCCAGCACTCCGGTGATCTGCGCCGAGCGCATGACGATCGCGGGAACATCGACGGGCCGGAATCCCCGCACCACCAGCATCTCGACGAGGCGGCGCTCGGCGATCGGCGCGTCCTCGCCGCGGGCGCCCATCCAGCGGTGCAGGGGAAGCGAGAGGAGGCCGACGATCAGGCAGAAGCCGACGGTCACTCCCGCGGCCTCGGTGGGCGAGAACTTGCCGGTGTAGATCCCCCACAGCACGAGGCCGATGGCGAAGAAGCCGAGCCAGGCGCCGATCGCCGTTCGGATCACCCGCCGCATCTCGAGACGGATGAGATGCCCCCAGCCGTGGCGGCGACAGACGAACCAGCACACGCCCTGCATCGCCACCACCATCAGCGCGCCGGGCAGAATGCCGCCGACGAAGAGGTCGGAGATCGGCAGATTCATCATGAAGCCGTAGACGATGAAGATGATGGAGGGGGGAATGATGATGCCGACGGTGCCGCCGGCGGCTGCGGTGGCGGCCGCGAAATGCCGGTCGTAGCCGCCCCTGACCATCTCCGGATACATGATCGAGCCGATGGTCGCGGTGGTCGCCGAATTGGAGCCGGAGATGGCGGCGAACAGCCCGCAGGCGCCCAAGGATGCCATCGCCAGCCCGCCCCGCAGCCAGCCCAGGCAGGAATAGGCGAAATCCGACAGACGCTTGGCGATCCCCGACCGGTTGATGAGATCGCCGGTGAGGATGAAGAGCGGCATCGCCAGCAGGGCGAAGCCGTCGGTGAACACGTCGGACAGGGCGGTGCCGATGTTGTCGAGGGTGAGATCGAGCACGAAGCTCGCGCCCACCACCCAGACGCCGATCACCAGGAAGATCGGCACCCCGAGCGCGAAGAACAGGGTGGCGCCCATCGAGATCAGCAGGATCAGGGTTCCGTCGCTCATCGGCGGGCCTTCATTCCTGGATCTTCGGGAACTGTCCGGTCCGCAGCGGCTGCCCGGCACGATAGCGCTGCAGATCCCCGAGAAAGTTCTCGACGACTCGGGTCGAGAGGATCAGCCAGCTCGTCGGCACCAGCACGTAGAACCACCATTGCTGGACATTGTCGGTACCCAGGAGGATCTGGAAGTTGGCCGCCGAATTGGTGGTCTGGCGCAGGGAGGTGACGATCACGATCAGCGCGAAGCCGAGCCACAGCACCGTATCGAGACAGACGCACAGGAACTGGCCGAGAGGCGGCAGCCGCGCCCGGATCTCGTCGAAGGAGAGATGCGAGCGCAGCTTGGCGTTGTAGGAGCAACCCACCCAGGTCATCACCAGGAACAGATAGGGCGGCAGGGTGGTCGACCAGGGCGCCTGCAGGCTGAAGACGAAACGGCGGATCACCTCGACGAAGATCACCGTGGCGATCGTCATGTAGGTCACCACCAGGGCGCAGCGCT
>JALSRW010000532.1 GCA_026984595.1 Alphaproteobacteria bacterium | reverse complement strand
CGTGCGCTCGGCGCGGAAGGCCGTGCTCTGCTCGTCGAAGGGCAGGGCGAAGGCGGCATTCCTGCCGGCGTCCGTCGTCTCCTCCCGGCCCACGGAGAAGGCGAAGAAGCGGGTCTGCGTGTCGTCACTGCCGAGCAGGGCCAGGGCATTCAGCAGACCGTTGTCGATGTCCTGCTCCAGCCGGGCGCTGCTGGCACTGCCGGCGCTCAGACTGTTGGCCCAGTCCCAGCCACGCGTCAGATAATGCTGGACCAGACGAGCGATGAGCTCCTGGCCGGCGGGGCCGAAATGGAGATCGTCGTAGAACAGCGCGGTGCTGTCCGAATTGGCCGGGTCGGCGGTGGTCACGTTGGTGAAGCCGAAGCTGGCGGGGTCCGCGAAGACCCGTTCGATCAAGGTGAACAGATCGACGGCGATGATCCGGCTGCGACCGTTGGCGTACCTCGCGAGATAGTCGTTCCAGTCCAGAACCTGGGCACGTTGGGACGGGTTGCCGCCCGGATTGCGGCTCCAGTCGTGGAGGAGCATGAGGAACATGCGCCGGTTGCCGCCGAGTGCCCCGAGGTCGCGCAGCCGCTGCAGCTCGCGGCTCATCACCGCTTTCGAGTCCTCGAGATCGCGGCCGGTGTTGATGTCGTTGTAGCCGAGATAGACGACGGTGAGGTCGCCGTTGCGGAAACCGCTCCCGGCCTCCTCGAAATTGTCCACCTCGTCCTTGAAGCTGCGGTAGTTGCTGTCGCCGGCGGTGGTGCCGCCACGTGCATAGTTGTCGAGCCGTGCGAACAGGCCCTGGTCGCGCAGCTTGGTGGGCCAGGGATCGAAAGGCTGCAGGGAGTTGCGGACCGAATAGCTGTCGCCGAACACGATGGCACGGCCGACCCGGACATCCTGCACCGAGCTGGCGCCCGGCAGGGCATAGGGATTGGTGACGGCGAACGGTCCGGTGGTCCCGCCACCCGAGCCACCGCTGCCGGACGAACCACCACTACCGGAAGATCCGCCGCTACCGGAGGATCCACCACTACCGGAAGAGCCGCCGCTGCCACCCGAGCCGCCGCCGGAAGATCCACCACTGCCGGACGATCCACCGCCCGACGACCCGCCGCCGGACGACCCGCCGCCGGATGAACCACCACTGCCGGACAACCCACCACTGCCCGACGATCCACTGCCGCCGCCCGAGGAGCTGCCACCGGAGGAGCCGCTACCGGCGCTCCCGGAACCGCCGCCGTCATCCCCGGCGGTCCCGCCGCCATCACCCGCTCCGCCCGCGTCACCACCCCCCGGGCTGGCGCTCGATCCGCTGCTCACGGCCGAGCCACCGACCGGATCGCCGCCCCCGGAGCCGCCGCCCGAACAGGCGGCGAGCAACAGCAGGGCAGCGCTCAGGAGCAGGCTCTGACGCAGGCGCGTTGCGACGGACAGGCGGTGCATGATGCGATCCCCGACTCTGGCGTTTCCGTGGTCTTGTTTGCTTTTCGAAAATCTTAACGGATCGGTAAGGCTAACCGTGGCAGCTGTCCATGCCCGAGGATGTGGTTTTTCGCACCTCGTTCCCTTCGCCATACCGGTGTGTGCCGGCGACCGGCCGCGCGAAGCGGGTGACGACGGCGCCGGGCCATCCTAAGATCGGCGCGCAACCGGGCGAGAGACGGTGATGGGTTCAGACGCGGAAACGAAGAAGACCAAGCGGCGCGAGGCGGTGGCGGTGTTCGAGGATGTCGCC
>JALSRW010000531.1 GCA_026984595.1 Alphaproteobacteria bacterium | reverse complement strand
GACCGGCGCGTCGGCGCTTCCGAGCACCCCTTCACGGACCTCGGCCGCCCGCGCCACCAGCGGCGGCAATACCACCGAGGAGACGGCGACGGTACTCGCCACCAGACCCATGAACCTCCGTCGCTGCATCATCCTCTCCCGCTGTCCCCGGTTCGCCCGAACATCACGGGCAGAAGGGATAGGGCGCGGCGAGGCCGCCGACAAGGGCCGCGCGCTCCAAGGCGCGCACGAGGGAGGGATTTCCGTTCGCGACGAGGATCCTCAGCCGGCGGCGGCGCCCGCCGCACCGGCATGGTCTCCGGCGTTCAGCTCCGCTTTGCCACCTTCTCCGTAGAGCTGACGGGCACGGTCCTCGAAGGCGCCGACCATGCGCCGCACCGCCTCGTTGAACAGAAGGCCGATGAGCTGCTGCAGCAGACGCGAGCGGAACTCGAAATCGACGTAGAAGTCGACGATGCAGCCGCCGTCGGGGGAGGGCTCGAAGCGCCAGTGATTGTTCAGATAGCGAAACGGCCCTTCGACATATTCCACATCGATGCCGTATTTCGGCCAGAGCGTCACCTTGGAACGGAAGCGCTCGCGGAACATGCGGAACGCCACCACCATGTCGGCGTAGAAGACATTGCCCTCGCGTCGCGTCACCCGCGCCGCCTTGCACCAGGGGAGGAACTCCGGATAGCGGTCGACCCCGGCCACCAGATCGAAGAGCTGATCGGGGCGATAGGGGAGATGACGTTTTTCGGCGTGGGTCGGCATCAGCGCGCGGCACCGCCCTCCCTGCGCTCGCCCGCCGCCGCCAGCCGTGCTTCGCGGGCCGCCCGCAGGCGCGCGAAATCCTCACCGGCGTGGTAGGAGGAACGGGTCAGTGGCGAGGCAGAGACCATCAGAAACCCCTTGGCCCGGGCCATCCGGGCATAGCCTTCGAATTCCTCGGGCGGCACGTAGCGTTCGACCCTGTGGTGACGCGTGGTGGGCTGAAGATACTGGCCAATGGTTAAGAAATCGACATCGGCGGCACGCAGATCGTCCATCACCTGGGAAATTTCCCGCCGTTCCTCGCCGAGCCCGACCATGATCCCGGATTTGGTGAAGATGGCGGGATCGCGCTCCTTGACCCGCTGCAGCAGGCGCAGTGAGTGGAAATAGCGGGCCCCGGGCCGCACCGTGCGATAGAGGCGCGGCACGGTTTCCAGATTGTGGTTGAAGACGTCCGGCCGGGCATCGATCACCCGCTCCGCGGCGCCCTCCTTGCGCAGAAAGTCGGGGGTCAGGATCTCGATGGTGGTCTCCGGTGCCCTGCGCCGCAGCTCCTCGATACAGCGCACGAACTGCCCGGCTCCGCCATCCTCCAGATCGTCGCGGTCGACCGAGGTGATCACCACATGGGCCAGCCCCATCTCCGCCACCGCTTCGGCGAGATGTACCGGCTCCAGCGGATCGACCGGCATCGGCCGGCCGGTCTTGACATTGCAGAAGGCACAGGCGCGGGTGCAGGTGTCGCCGAGTATCATGAATGTCGCGTGGCGCTGCTGCCAGCACTCGCCGATGTTCGGGCAGGCGGCCTCCTCGCAGACCGTGTGGAGCCGCTTGCCGCGCATCAGCCGGCGGGTTTCGTGAAAGGCCCGCGAGGTGGGGGCCCGCACCCGCAGCCAGGGCGGCTTTCGGGGCAGTCTGCGATCGAGAACGGTGACGCTGGCCATGGCCGATCCTTTCGGGTTCAGATGTGGAT
>JALSRW010000530.1 GCA_026984595.1 Alphaproteobacteria bacterium | reverse complement strand
GTGCCGATACCTGGGCCACCGAAGTGGTGCCCAATCCCGATCCGGCCTGCGCCTTCTGCATCCATCAGCATCTGATGCCGCGCCACGGCCTGGTCAATCAGGAGAACATGTATCTCGACGAGCTGGTGGCCGACCGGGTGTGGACCTTCATGTACGTCTACACCCCGATGCCGATCGTCGGGGCGACGGGTTCGGCCGGCGCACCGATCGCCATCGATTGAGGCAGCGGCCTCGATACCGCACTCCGGGGGGCTTCGCCCCCCCTTCCTTTTCCGTTCTTCAGTTCTCCGCGGGCGGTTTCAGCGGGCAGATGATGACCGTGGCGCCGATGCGATGGCGCAGAGCGCTGGCGGTATTGCCGTAGACCAGGTCGGTCAGCCCCCGGTGGCCGTGGGCTCCGAGTACCACCGCCTCCACTTTCTCTTCCTCGACCAGCCGCGCCAGCTCGCTGATGGGATCGCCGAGACCGAGCCGACAGGAGGCCCGATAGCCGGCCTGCCGCAGACTGGCGCAAAGGGCCTCGAGGCGCTGCCGGTCGGCCTCGGTCTCGAAATCGGCGGCGTTGGGCCCCATCGCCCGGGCCACGGCGCTCTCCACCACATGCATCAGCACGATCTCGGTGCGCTCCTTTTCGGCGAAGCGCAGCGCCTCGTTGACGAGCTGCTGCTCGCCGTCGCCGAAGTCGAGGGCAATGGCGATGCGGCGATAGCTTCTGGCAGGCCGGATCGAGAACTTGCCGGCCACCATCCGGCCGTGAATGCCGGCCGGCCGGAGAATGCCCGGCAGACGCTGCAGCCGCTCGATCCAGGGCCGGATCGCCACATAGGCGAGGAGCAGCAGCAGCAGTCCGACCAGCGGCAGGACGGTCACCTGGAGGATCCAGGCATTGGCCCCGGCGGCCGCCAGCCATGCTCCGATCTCGTCGATCACCAGCTTGAGATTGAGGGCGACGATGATCCCGGCCACCAGCCAGGCCAGCGCCTGGACCACCGGCCCCACGGTGAAGTTCTTCATGCGCCGGCGGTCGGCGACGAAATGAATGAGCGGAACGACCGCGAAGGGAAGCTGCAGGGAAAGGACCACCTGGCTCAGCACCAGCAGGCCGCCTGTGGACTCCTCGCCGAACCAGAGAATCGCCAGTACCGCCGGCCCCGCCGCCAGCAGTCGGGTGATGAGACGGCGCAGCCAGGGACGGATGCGGATGTTGAGATGCCCCTCCATGACGATCTGGCCGGCGAGGGTGGCGGTGATGGTCGAGCTCTGACCCGAGGCCAGCAGCGCCAGCGCGAAGGCGACGGGAGCGACGGCCGCACCGAGAATCGGCTCCAGCATGCGATGGGCGTCCTGGATCTCGGCGATATCGAAGAGCCCGCTGCGGTAGAACACGGCGGCGGCCATGATCAGGATGGCGGCATTGACCAGAAAGGCGAGATTGAGCGAAATCACCGAATCGATGGTATTGAGCCGGATCGAGGCGCGAATTTCCTTTTCGCTGCGTCCCACCAGCCGGGTCTGTACCAGCGAGGAATGGAGATAGAGATTGTGCGGCATCACGGTGGCACCGAGGATGCCGATGGCGATGTAGAGGGCGCCGCTGTCGGGCAAGGAGGGCACGAAGCCGCGCAGCACGCCGCCCCAGTCGGGCTGGGCGAGGAAGATCTCGATCAGGAAGGCGATGCCGATGGTCGCCACGAAGGACAGGATCACCGCCTCCAGCTTGCGGATGCCGAAGCTCGTGAAGGCCAGCAGGAGCAGCACGTCGAAGGTGGTGATCACCACGCCCCAGAGGAGCGGAACACCGAACAGGAGCTGGAAGGCGATGGCGGAGCCCAGCACCTCGGCGAGATCGGTGGCGATGATCGCGATCTCGGCCAGCACATAGAGCGGGATGTTGACCCATCCGGGAAACGCCTCGCGACAGGCCTGGGCGAGATCCCTGCGGCACACCACGCCGAGCCTGGCCGCCAGGCTCTGCAGCAGCATGGCCATCAGGTTGGACATCAGCAGGACCCAGAGCAGGGCGTAGTTGTAGCGGCTGCCGCCGGCCAGATCGGTGGCCCAGTTGCCGGGATCCATGTAGCCCACCGAGACCAGCAGGGCGGGACCGGCGATCGCCCACCAGCGGCGCAGTCCCGGACCGGTGGCCGGAACCTCGACGGATTCGTAGTGCTCCGAAAGCGATTCGCGTTCGTCCTGCACGCTGGCCACCTCGGGCGGGGATGTCCGGGCCCGGAACGGGAGCCCGGCATGGGCTGGATTCCGACGTCACGGGGCTCACGCCGCCAGCGAAGCGCTTAGACCAGATCCCGCACCATCGCAAGACGGAGGGGTTGTCCGTTCCCCGCACGACCATCGCGCTGCGCAATGGCGGGCAGGGTACGACGTTACTTGTGCGTTCGGCCGCTTTGGCGGATAATCGTACATCCGTGTAAATGCACGGCACGATCGGGGAGGAAATCCATCATGGCACGTGTGCAACTGCACCGTTTCGTCGATCTCGCCCAGCCCTGTCGGTCGACCGCCGGACTGCCGGCGATGGCCCGCCGGCGCTTTCTCGGAGCGGCGGCCACGGTGGCCGCCGGCACGGCGATGGCCGCCGATGCTTTCGCCCGCAACTTCGGTCCCGATGCCGAACCCGTCCGCTATCCCGACCCGGATGTCGTGGTTCTCGACAAGCGGTTCCGCGCCAAGCTCGGCAACACGCCGATCATGCGTCTCTACCGGGGCACGCTCTGGGCCGAGGGACCGGCCTGGAACGCGGTCGGGCGCTATCTGTTGTGGTCGGACATTCCCAACAACGAGCAGTTGCGCTGGATCGAGGAGGACGGCCATGTCTCGCGGCGCTTCCGCTCCCCCTCCTTCCACAGCAACGGCAACACCTTCGATTTCCAGGGCCGGCAGATCAGCTTCTGCCACTACCCGCGCCAGGTGGTCCGCTACGAGTGGGACGGCTCGATCACCGTGCTGGCCGACAAGAGCGACAAGGGTGAGCCTCTCAACGCACCCAACGACGGCGTCGTTCATCCCGATGACGGCGGCATCTGGTTCACGGATCCGGGCTACGGCGCACTCATGAACTACGAGGGGCAGCGGGTTCCCGAGAGTGCCACCAGCCCCCGCCCGTTCATCAAGGAGGCGATCTACCGGATCGACGCCCAGAGCGGCGAGATCACCAAGGTCGCCGACGAGCCCTTCAAGCCCAACGGCATCTGTTTCAGTCCCGACTACAAGAAGCTCTATGTCGCCGATACCGGCGCCTCGCATTATGCCGAGGCCAAGAAGATCATCTGGGTCTACGACATCGTCGACGGCAAGAAGCTCACAAATCCCCGGACCTTCGCCGACATGACCCTGGAAGGGCGGGCGGGCTTCGCCGACGGCATCCGCGCCGACGAGGACGGCAACATCTGGGCCGGCGCGGGCTGGGTCGGCGACGGCTACGACGGGGTGCACATCTTCGCTCCCAACGGCGACCGCATCGGCCAGATCCGCCTGCCGGAGATCTGCTCCAATCTCTGCTTCGGCGGCCGCAAGCGCAACCGCCTGTTCATGACCGGCAGCCAGTCCCTCTACGCCGTCTATGTGGAGACCCGCGGCGCGCACATCACCTAGGAGCCGGGACCTTGGCGGTCTTTTGCGCTTCACATTGCCCTCCGTGTTCGGCATGATTGCCGAAACGGGAGGCTGCAGGTTGTCCGGGCTGCGCTGCGCAGTGGTGATCGCGGCATTGACGCTGCCAACCACGGTCGGTGCCGAGGCTCTGCTCGTCAAGGGCATGGGACGGCTGGTCGGCTGGCCGGTGGCGACGGCCGACGGACAGATCCGCTTTCGCGATTGCGGCGGCACGCTTCGCGACATGGGCGACGGAAGGCTCACCCGCACCGACAAGCGTTGTGGACAACGCCAGCCGGTCGCGCTGTCGGGCGTGGTGGCCGGAATCGACAGGGCGCGTTCCCTGCTGGTGATCGAGACCGATGACGGCCAGCGACGGCCGTTTCTGGTGGCGCGCCCCGCCGCCGGTGCCTTGGCCGATCTGTCGGTCGGTCGCCGGGTGCAGGTGGAGGGGCCGGTTCCCGGCCATGCCAGCCGGGTTACGGCGCAATGATGGCAGGAAGCTGGAAAGGAGGTGGGCGGTCGCGAGCAGACGGGATCGAGGCGAGCGATCGGATATCCGATTGGCGGCGCCTTGCCCGAAACGAGCACGGTTCTGGAAAACGGGAGGCTTTTCCATGCGTAAGCAACTGCTGATCACGGCAGCGATCATCGGCCTCGCGGTATCGGCGATGCCGGCGGGTCCGAGCTGGGCCGTCGATCCCTCGCGGATCGAGAATGCGGCCAAGAACCCCAACGACTGGCTGATGTACCGCGGGAGCTACGACAACTGGCAGTACAGCCCGCTCGACCAGATCAACACCGCCAATGTCAAGGATCTCAAGGTCGCCTGGACCCACACACCCGGGCGCGCCACCCGCGGCCTGCAGTCGATGCCGCTGGTCGCCGACGGCGTGCTCTACTATTCGGGCTCCTACAGCCGTCTGTTCGCCCTCGATGCGGCGACCGGCGAGCTGATCTGGTCCTACATTCCCGAGCTCAACGAGGATCTGATCGCCCAGCAGACGCATTCGCCCTACAATCGCGGCGTCGCCCTCGGCCACGGCAACGTCTATGTGGGCACCGTCGACGGCCGACTGATCGCCGTCGACATGAAGACCGGCGCTCCGGTCTGGGATACCAAGCTGGTCGATTCGGAGAAGCTCACGGTCGGCTTCACCGGCGCCCCGATCGTCGTCAAGGACAAGGTGATCATCGGCGCTCAGGGTGGTGAGTGGCCGTGGCGCGGCCCCATCTTCGGAGTCGATGCCAAGACCGGCAAGAAGGTCTGGGAGTTCTTCACCGTCGCCGGCACCGAGGAGGCGATGAAGACCTGGGGCAACGAGTCCTGGCGCACCGGCGGCGGCGGTGGCTGGATGCCCGGCACCTACAATGTGGCCAAGAACCTGGTCTACTGGGGGACCGGCAATCCGGCCCCGCTCTACGACTGGGCCGGGCCCGACTGGAAGACCGAGGGGCCGCGACCGGGGACCAATCTCTATACCAGCTCGGTGATCGCCCTCAATCCCGACACCGGCGAGCTGGTCAGCTACTTCCAGGAGCTGCCGCACGACGCCTGGGATTTCGACAGTGCGGTGGGCGAGTTCCTGCGCATCGAGCGCGACGGCGAGACCTACATCGTCCATCCCAACAAGGGTGGCTATGTGTACGTCTACGACGAAATGCTCAACTTCAAGCGCGCCTGGCCACTCGTGAAGAACATCAACTTCATCGAGGGCGTCGACGAGAAGGGCAATCTCATCGGCCGGCGCGACATGCGCGAGGGCAAGCATACCAATCTCTGCCCGGCCATCGCCGGCGGCATTTCCTGGAACACCGGCACCTACAGTCCGAGAACCGGCTACTACTACAAGGTCGGCAACGAATGGTGCATGGATCTCGAGATCGTCAAGACGACGCCGATCCTCGAGCCCATGGCCCAGCTCAACATCGGTGCCAATTTCACCTTCACCGATCCCGAAGGCGGCAAGGCCTACGGGCATGTCGATGCGCGTGATCCGATCACCGGCGAACTCGCCTGGCGGATCGACTTCCCCGAGCCGCCTCTGGCCAGCCTGCTGTCCACCGGTGGTGATCTGCTGTTCGTGCCCGACGCCCGGGGCGTGCTGCGCGCCTACGACGCCCGCAACGGCGCCGAGCTCTGGTCGCAGAACAACGGTCTCGGCCACAATGGCGGCATCATTTCCTACGCCGTCGGGGGCAAGCAATACATCTCGGTGGCGGTCGGCTGGGGATCGCTGGTGGGTGACGCCTATCCGGATCTGTTCGGCGAGCCCTACAAGAGCATGGCCACCGATCAGGGCTGGCTCGTCACCTTCACCCTTCCCGACTGAGCATCGGCCGGGAAAGCCCTTTACAGGTGGGGGCGTTGGCCCCCACCTTTTTCTCCGTCATCGGCAAGGGGGGATCCGCCATGGCAGCCACACTCGCCAGAAGCGGCATGATCGCGCTCCTGGCCGCGGGACTTGCCTTCCCGGCCGCCGCCGGCCATCTCGATGTGCCCAACCTGTTCGCGAGCGTCTGCGGCTTCTGCCACGAAGACGGCGGACGCCATGCCGGCAAGGGTCCGCAGCTCATGAACACCGAACGCAGCGACGATTTCATCCGCAAGCGCATCCGCGAAGGCAAGCGCGGACGCATGCCGGCCTTCGGAAGAATGTTCTCGGACGAGGACATCGACGAGATCATCGCCTATATCCGTGCACTGAAACCCAGGGAACAAGCGAGCACAGAGTGATGGGCAAGCGTTCCGCGGCTCTCTTCGGGGCGCTCCTGGCTGCCGCGGTCAGCGCCGGCGGCACCCTCGCCCGGCCCCTCGAGGACATCCAGCGCCGCGGCGTGCTGCAGGTCTGCGCCCATCCCAACGCCCTGCCGTTCGCCAGGCGCGGCGGTGATCCCCGCGGCATCCAGCTCGACCTGGCGGGTCTGATCGCCGAACGTCTGGGCGTGCGGCTGCGGGTCGACTGGGTGATCCTCAGCTACCAGATGAAGCGTGCCGACTGTGACATGGTGATGGGCACCATCGCCGATCGCGAGGCCCTCAAGGACAGTCGGCTCAAGGTTTCGCGTCCCTATTTCCGCAGTGGCGTGGTGCTCGCCGTGCGGCCCGGCATCGACGGGATTTCCAGCCTCGAGGATCTGACCCCGGCGCTGCGGATCGGCGTGATGCGCAGCTCGATCGCCCACATCACGCTGGAGCAGCGGAACCTCACCACCATTCCCTTCGCCTTCGAAGACGAACTGCTGGACGCCGTGGCCAGCGGCGAGATCGACATGGCGGCGGTGACCCCGATCAGCGCCGGCTGGTTCAACCGCAACCATCCCGAGGCGCGGCTGCGCCTGCTCGACCTGTTCGCCGACAGCGAGGATCTGAGCTGGAACATCGCGGTCGGCATGCGCCGCTCGGACCGCTTCCTGCGGCGCAAGGTCAATGCCATCATCGAGGAGCTCATCGCCAGCGGCGAGCTGGCGGCGCTCTACGACCGCTACGGCATCGCCTATCGGCCACCCGACTACAAGAAGCCTTTCCGGGTCGAGAGAAAGAGCAAACTGGGAGAACAGGAGTGCGTAAGGCTTGGCTACTCGCGACAGTGTTCGCGCTGATCTCGTGGACCGACCCGGGTGCTGCCAAGGGCACCGGCCTCGTTTTCGTCAGCAACGAGAAGAGTGATACGATCACGGTGCTCGACGGCAACACCGACAAGGTGGTGGCGACCATCGAGGTCTGCGGCAGGCCGCGCGACATGGAATGGAACCTCGACCAGACGAAGTTCTATGTCGCCTGCGCCGACGACAGCGTGATCGGCATCGTCGACGTCGAGAAACTCGAATATGTCGACGAGATCCCCTATATCCAGGAACCCGAGGCGTTCGAATTCGACCGCGCCCACAAGCGCCTGTTCGTCTCCAACGAGGAAGACGCGGCGCTGAGCGTGATCGACATGGAGACCCGCGAGGTGATCGCCTGGGTGGAGACCGGCGAGGAGCCCGAGGGCGTCTATGTTACCAAGGACGACAAGCAGATCTGGGTCACCGCCGAGGCCTCCAACCTGGTCCATGTGATCGATGGCGATACCTACGAGGTGCTGGCCGACATCGTCGTCGGCACCCGGCCGCGGCGGTTCGCGGCACCGCCCGACGAGAACGAGATCTGGGTCTCGGCCGAACTCGCCGGCCGGGTCGACATCATCGACACGAAGACCTTCGAGGTGAAGGAATCCATCCATTTCCTGCCGCGCGGCTTCCGCCCCGAGCAGGTGACGCCGGTGGACGTGCTGATCACCCCGGACGGAAAGACCGCCTACGTGGCTCTGGGACGGGCCAACCATGTGGCGGTGGTCGATGTCGCCACTCGCGAGATCAAGAAATACATCCTCACCGGCAACCGGAGCTGGGGGTTGACCCTGACCCGTGACGGCAAGAAGCTCTACGTCACCAACGGTCTCTCCGACGATGTCTCGATCATCGACACGGAGACGCTGACCAACGTCAAGTCGGTGCCGGTCGGGCAGATTCCCTACATCGCGCTGATCGACGATTGAC
>JALSRW010000529.1 GCA_026984595.1 Alphaproteobacteria bacterium | reverse complement strand
TCCGGATGGAACCCGGCGGCATTTAGCGGCGGGCGCGCGGTTGCGGCAAGCTCGGCTTGCGATGGCATGTGCCGTGATCTTCCGCTAGAAGATCGAGGGATCCTCCAGCATGGACGGGTGTGATGACGGCGGAACGGGTCGAGATCGCGATCCTCGGGGCGAGCGGCTACACCGGTGCGGAACTCGTGCGCCTGCTGGCTTCGCATCCGCGCGTCCGTATCGGCGCGCTGACCGCCGAGCGTCAGGCAGGCAAGGATCTCGGCGAAGTGTTTCCGCACCTGGCCTCGCTGGCGCTGCCGCGGCTGGTGAAGATCGGCGAGATCGACGCCTCGCGCTTCGATGGCATCTTCTGCTGCCTGCCGCACGGGCTCACCCAGGCGGTCATCCGCGATCTTCCGCGCGGTCCCCGGATCGTCGATCTCTCGGCCGATTTCCGGCTGCGCGATCCGGCCCTCTACGAGCAGGTCTACGGCCGGCCGCATGTCGCCACGAAGCTCCAGGAAGTTGCCGTCTACGGGCTCAGCGAGCTCTATCGTGAGGCCATCGGTGCCACCTGGCTGGTGGCCAATCCGGGCTGTTACACGACCGCCGCGGAGCTGCCGCTGGCACCGCTCTTGCGGGCCGGGATGATCGATCCCGAGCGGATCGTGATCGATGCCAAATCGGGGGTCAGCGGTGCCGGGCGGGAAGCCAGGCTCGGCAGCCTCTATGCCGAGGTGGCCGAGGGCATTCACGCCTATGGGGTGGCCACCCATCGGCACGCGCCGGAGATCGAGCAGTGTCTGGCCGATTTCGCCGGGCGGCCGATCACCGTCAGCTTCACCCCCCATCTGACGCCCATGAACCGGGGCATCTTGGCCACCATCTACGTCGATCTGGCACCGGGGGCCGAGGCCTCAGATCTGCATGCCGAACTGACGCGCGCCTATGCCGGCGAGCCCTTCGTCGAAGTGCTGCCGTTCCGCGAAGTGCCGGCGACCCGGCATGTGCGGGGCACCAATCACTGCCGCATCGGTGTTCATCCCGACCGTCGGGCCGGCCGTGTCATCCTGGTCAGTGCCCTCGACAATCTGGTCAAGGGCGCCTCCGGTCAGGCGGTGCAGAACATGAACATCATGCTCGGCCTGCCGGAAGCCCTGGGGCTCACGGCCGTGCCTCTGTTTCCGTGAGGCGGTGCTGATGGGCGATGACCGCCTCGCCGTCACCCTCGCCGATGTCGAGGCGGCGGCGCTGCGTCTCGAAGGACAGGTGGCGCGCACCCCCTGTCTGCTTTCGCGTACCCTTTCCGACATCTACGGCGCCGAGATCTGGCTCAAGTTCGAAAATCTCCAGTATACCGCCTCCTTCAAGGAGCGCGGCGCCTTCAACCGTCTGGCGGCACTGTCGGCGGAGGAGAGGAGGCGCGGGGTGGTGGCGGCTTCCGCCGGCAACCACGCCCAGGGCGTGGCCTATCACGCGCGTCGCCTGGGGATTCCCGCGACCATCGTGATGCCGCTGGAAACTCCCTTCGTGAAGATCGAGAATACCGAGAAGCTGGGGGCGCGGGTGGTGCTCCACGGCCATAGCGTCGAGGAGGCCACCGCCCATGCCCTGGAGCTGGCGCAGCGCGAGGGGCTGACCTTCATCCATCCCTACGACGATCCCCGGATCATTGCCGGGCAGGGCACGATCGCCCTCGAAATGCTGGATCAGGCCCCCGGTCTCGAGGTGCTGATCGTACCCGTGGGCGGGG
>JALSRW010000528.1 GCA_026984595.1 Alphaproteobacteria bacterium | reverse complement strand
GAGGAGGAAATACTGCGGCAGCCCCGTCACCCCGAGCCAGGGACCGGCCGCCGCCGCCAGCTTGGCATCTCCCTGGCCGAGCCCGATCCGGCCCCGCAGCCGGCGATAGGCGAAGGCGAGAGCCGCCAGGGCCAGCCAGGCGATCCCCGCTCCGGCCAGGGCCGCGCGCGGCTCCGGCAGGCCCAGGGGGGGCAGCAGCCCTCCCTGCAGGACGGAGAGGGCGAGCCCGGCGAGGAGAAGCGGCAAGGTCAGCAGATCGGGCAGACGCATCTCCTCGAGGTCGATCAGGGAAAGCAGCAGCAGGCTCCAGCCGAGCAGGGCGGCGACCGTACCGCTCGTCCAGCCGGCGAGCAGGAAGGAGGCGAGGCCGATGGCGGCCGCCGCCACCTCCACCGCCGGATGGTGGAGGGGAATGGCTGCGCCGCAGTGGCGGCAGCGCCCGCCCAGCAGCAGATAGCCGAGGATCGGCAGGAGCTCGCGGATGCCGAGCGGGGTGGCGCAGGAATCACAGCGCGAGCGACCGCCGGCCCAGGCGAACCGTCCCTGCCCGCGCCGTGCCAGCACCGTGGCCAGGAAGCTGCCCACCACGGCACCGAGCAGCAGGCCCACGAGGCCGAGCGGGAACGACAGGTTCACACCACCTCGGTCAGAAGGAGGGGAAAGGCGCATCGGGCCGCATGCCCGGCCGGAAGGACCGGCTCGGCCCGCGGCGACGGTTCGGCGGTCGCACACGCGCCCTCGCCAGCCGCAGGCCCGCCCGGGCCACCGGCGCCGGCACCGGATCTTCGGTCGGCGCCTGCACCGTGGGAGTCGCGTCGGGTGCAGGGAGCGCACTGCCGGAGGGCAGCAGCGGGCGCGAGGGTGGCGGCGGCTCGGGGGCCTTCTCCGGCGGGGTCGGTGGCTTGGAGGGGGCGAAGGCCCGCATGCGCGAACGCAGCTCCTCGCTCACCGCCCGGGCATCCTCGGGATTGCGGACCACCCGTGGGGTGATGAAGACCAGGAGTTCGGTGCGGGCAGTGGTGTTGTTGGTGCTGCCGAACAGCTCGCCCAGAATCGGAATGTCACCCAGCAGCGGCACCTTCTCCTTGTTGCGGGTGTCATTGTCCTGGATGAGACCACCGAGGACCACGGTCTGGCCGCTGCGGACGTTGACGCGGCTCGCGATCTTGCGCTGCTGGATGACCGGATTGTTGTTGAGGGTCTGCACCCCGGTGGTGGCGAGGCGGCTGACCTCCTGGGAAATGGAGAGCGAGACCACGCCTTCCGAATTGATGCGCGGCTTGACCGAGAGAATGACCCCGGTGCTGCGATATTCGACATTGTTGACGATCGGCGCGTTGGGATCGGTGACGCTCACCGAGCTGCGGGTGACCACCGGCACATCGTCGCCGACATTGAGCCGGGCCTCGCGATTGTTCTCCACCACCACCGAGGGCGAGGAAAGCACGCGCAGTTTGGTGATCTTGGACAGTGCCTGGATGGTGATGTTGGCATTGGCGCCGGTGTAGATGAAATTGAAGCCGGGTAGTACCGCGAGCGGCTCGAGAGCGGTTTTGGCCACCGTGCCCGCCGTTCCGGTCGTGTTGAAGCCGGCCCGCACATTGCCGGTATCGAGGAAATACTGCACGCCGTAGCGGAGCTGGTCGGTGAGCAGCACCTCGACGATAGTCGCCTCGATCAGCACCTGCAGCGCCGGCCGATCGAGCCGGCGCAAGGTCGCCTCGATCATGTCGTAGATCTGCGGCGTGGCGCGGATCAGCAGCTTGTTGGTCGCCTTGTCGGCGACGATCTTGACGGTCCGCAGCAGGCCGGCCTCGGCGCCGGTCGCGGGTGCGGCGGAGGTTTCGCCGGCCAGCGCCACGCCCGGCAGCTCGGCGTCGGGACCGGCCTCCGTCGGCCCGCCCTCGACCGCCCCGCCCTCCGAGGCCGCCGCCACCACGCTGCCCGCGGCCTCCAGCTTCTCGATATCGGCGAGGGCGGCGTTGAGCAGCTTGGCCATTTCCTCGGCGGGTACGTTCTTGACTTCGTAGACGTAGAACTGGACACCCACCGTATTGCCGCGATCGAGCCGGCCGACCCAGGTCTCGACCCGGACGATCTGCTGCGGATCGTTGCCGATCGCCAGCACCGCATTGAGTCGCTTGACCGGCAGAAAGCGGATGAGCGGTTCTTCGCCGGGGGCCCGCGGCGGCAGCAGCACCGCCTCGAGTTCGGGAATGATCGCTTCCGGCGTCGACTGCTGGAGGGGGAACAGCCCCACCGATCGACCGGCCATCCAGTCCACATCGAGGGAGGTCAGCGTGTCCACCACATACTGCCGCTCGACCCCGTCGGCAGCGAGGATCAGGATGTTGCGGCCCTCGTCGATGCGGATGTCCTCGGGTCTGCTCACCAGGGGCTGGACGAGGTTGGCCGCGGTGAGAGCGCTGATGAAGCGCAGCGGCACCACCGCCACCCCGAAGCCGCGGCGCAGCAGTGGCGGCTCGCCCCCGAGCGGCACCACCTCGCTGCGGCCGATGGCCGCCTCGACGGGAACCACCGCGTAGCTGCCGCCGAGGTCGACCAGCGCCGCGCCCTGCATCCGCAGCACGGTCTCCAGGAGGCCGAGGAGATCGCGCTCCGCCAGAGGCCGGGCAGTGGCGATGGTCACCGTGCCCTGGACCTTGGGATCGATGGTGAAGTTGACGCCGAGAATGTCGCCGAGCACGACCTTGGCGACCTCGGTGATGTCGGCGTCCTGCAGATTGAGCTGGATCCCCTCGGGGGTACGGCGCACCGGCGCCCCGCCGCGACGGGGCGGCAGCGGTACCTTCTGCCCGAGATAGACCTGCGGGCGCGCTTCCCGCGCGGTCGGCTGCCCGACCGCGGCGGCCGTCTCCGTTTCGCCGAGCGCCGGCGCCTGCGGCACCTCGAAGCTCAGACCCTCGAGCGTCCGGTCGAGGGCCGACGGCCCCGGCGTGGTCTGTGCACAGCCACCGAGAGCCAGCAAGACGGGCAGCAGGGGTGCGACGAGCACCCGAAGCAGCGACCTGACGCGCATGATCGTCCCCACCGTAGCGGCATGTTCTTGTCGTCTGCAGCCGAGGCAGACCGAGGCCGGGTACCGTCCGCTTCCTCCCCGGGGCCGCGGTGACCCGCGCCGCAACGTAAAACGAGGGCATCGGCAAGTAAACGCGGCTCTCCTATTGCGGTTCTTCCCCGGTGATTTTCGCAAGTGCGGATACTTCGAGATCGACCAGAAGTTGAGCTCCGTCCTTCCGTGCCCGCACCGACAACGCATCGGGCAGCAGGGGAGGGGTCTGTCCCTCCAGAGCCAGCAGCACCCTGCGCAGAGCCTCGTGATCACCCAGAAACCGTGTCTCGAGGCGGATCACACGGAAGGGCGGCAAATCCCCGGCATCCAGGATCTGCACGGTCTGGAGTCGGGCGCCGCCGGCGGCGATCATCGCCGTCAGCCGGCTCTGCAGATCGGCCGCCGCCAGGGCCTCGCTGTCGGCGTACAGGATCTCGTCCATCCGCCGCCCCGGCGATGGTTCCGGCGAGACCGCCGCCGGGGCGGCGCCGGCCAGACGTTGCGCCAGCTCGACACTCTGCTTCTCGAGCAACCGCAACTGCTCGCGTCGCTGCTCCAGATAGTTCCAGCCGGCCACCGCGAGGAGAGCGGCGAGAAGGATCGGCAGCAGCGGCCACAGGGCGGAACGGCGGACGGGCGGAGCAGGGAACACGGCTCTGTTCACTGCGCCCGCTCCGGGGTCGTCGTGGGGGCGGCGGCAGGTGCCAGCAGCAGGGCGCCGCCGGCCTCGACCGTCAGCGCGAAGCGGACCATGGGGCGGGTCTCCGATCCCCCCGGCTCCACCCGCACCGCCGGGGCCGTGAAGCGGAGATCGGTGAAGTCGGGAGAGCGCTCGAACAGCCGTGCCAGCACCGCCGTATCCTCGGCGATGCCCCCGATCGCCACGCTCCGGCCGCGCAGTTGCAGACTTTCTAGCCAGACCTGATCGGGCAGCAGCCGGGTCATGGCGTCGAGCAGACGCAGCGGGGATGTGCGCTCCCGCCGCAGCTCGAGGAGCAGGCCCGTCGCCGACACAGCCGGGCCTTGCTGCCGGACCGCCTCCAGTCGGCCGGCGAGCTCCCGACGCATCTCCTCGAGGCGGAGCTGGCGGGCGGCGATGCGGTCCTCGAGATCGGCCAGCTCGAAGCCTCCCCGGACGGCGGCCAGGGCGAGCAGGCCGAGGGCCGCCACGGCCGTGCCGCGCAGCACGGCCGGCACGCGGCTCTCCGGCGGCGGCCGCAGGAGATCGAAGCGCGGCGGGGAGGTCGGCGCGTCGACCACGAAATCGACGATATCCGGCACGAGATCGAAGCCGCGCAGGCTGGCCAGCGCCGCCTCGACTGCGGCCTTTCGCGCCACCGCCACGGTCACCGCCAGACGGCCGTCCCCGCGACGCTGCGGGTTCCAGCAGGTGAAAACCGCGTCTTCGGCCGACCAGGGTGTGAGCATGTCGATACGGTTGGCGAGGATCGGCTGCAGCTCGCCGGCTGCGCGCCCGGGCAGGACATCCTGGCAGATCAGCCCGGCGTTGGCGGCGAGGCGCAGCACCAGAGTCACCGATCTGCGCCGGCGGGGGTTGGCGAGCCGCGCCAGGAGAGCGGACAGAGCATCGCTGCCTTCCCGCGCAGCCGGGTCCGCGCGCATCCTGCCGAGCGCCTCGATCCTCTCCCCGCGGCGCAGCCAGGCACGCAGCATTCCGTCGCCGACCAGCAGAATCACCACCGTTCGTCGCAGTCGCAGGCGGCGATCGGCGGTGATCGCGAATCCGGCGTTACGGCTTGCGCCGCGCGGCAATTGACGATCACTCATCGCGCCCGTCCTCGAAGGCAAGGGGTGTCATCCATTCGCGCGTGCGCCAGCCGTCCTCTTCTTTCGCGACCACCACCAGGGTGCGCCTCGCGGCGCCTGCCGGCAGCTCGGCGCGGATGTCGATACGATAGACGCCGGCCGGGTCGGCGTCACCGATCTCCACCGGCGCCCGATCGTTCGTCGCGGTGCCCGGTCCGCCGCCGCTCGCCGCCAGCCGCTCCCGCAGACGATCGGTGGCGAGGCGGGGAACCGGGCTCGGCGCCGCGGTCCAGACCGTGAGATCGTTCCACAACCGCTCGTAGAGAGCGGCATCGAAGGCGTTCGTCGCCGCGGCCACCGGGCGCAGCTCGGACGGATGACGCAGCGGCCCGCCGACCGCAGGATCGGAGCGCTCCCGGGCCATCTCGTCCGCAGCGGATCGCGGTTCACCTCGGTCGCGCCGGGCCAGCAGGCGATCCCGCAGTTCCCCGGCTCGCGACCCCTCGAGCCCGTGCGCCGCCAGGAGCGCGTCGAGCACTTCCGGAGAGGCCGCGTTGAGGTCGACCCGCCCGCTCTCGCCGCTCACCCCGTAGCGAAGCTCGACATCGCCGAGCCGCCATCGTCGCTCACGCCCGAGAGCCGGCCTGCCGGCATCGATCTCCGCCAGCGCCCGGGCCAGGGCGGCATCGATGGCCGCCCGCAGCTTCACATCCTCGATCGCACGCAGGGTGCGCAGCCCGTTCTGGCGTGCGCCCACCGCCAGCGGCGCCACCATCGCCGCCAGCGCGGTCAGCACCCAGAGGGTCGTGATCAGCGCCATGCCCTGCTCCTGCAGGCCGGGCCGGCAGCGTCGCCAGCGGTTCAGGAGGGACATGCCGGTGCTCCCTCGGCGCTGCCTGCACAACCGCCGAGCTCGGGGATGCGCAGCGGCACGATCAGCGGCGGCCAGCCCCTTGCCTGCCCGGCCTCGATGCGCACCGCCCGCGGCAGGGATCCGGGATCCCGCCAGCGCGGCTGCCAACCCCCACCTTCGGCGTCCCCAGGCGCCCCCAGATAGGCGAAGCGCAGTCGACCGGGGAAGGTGGCGAGCGGCCGCCAGCGGCTTTCGGCGAGCCCGGCCAGCGGATCGCCCAGAATTGCCGCCGGCGCCGCCCGGACCTCGATCCGGGTTCCCGCCTCCACCTCCTCGAGGGCGAACTCCCACGCCATCAGCCCGGCGCGCCGCCCGTACGGAGGCTCGGCGGCGAGCAGACGCAGCCTCCGCGGGTCCCCGGCGAAGGCCAGGGCGCGTGCGTTCGGACCGTCGAAGGTGACCGGAAGGGCGCGTGCGATACGGTCCCGGAGAAGACTGCGGGCGGTCTGCGAGGAGGCGGTCTCGGCGAACCGCGCGCGCATCGCTGCCGAGGCATCGGCGGTGGTGCGCGCCAAACTGACCAGGGTGAGGCTCAAAATCGCCAGCAGCGCCAGAGCGACGAGCACTTCGAGCAGGGTGAAGCCGGCGCTGCGCGAACCCTTCATGGCCGGTATTCGAGGCTCTGGAGGAGAAAGCTGCCTCCCTCCGGGTCGCGCACCGTGATCCGCACCCGCATCAGCCCCTCGAGCGGCACCGCGGGCTCGGAACCGCTGTCGGCCCGAGCAGGCTCGTCGTAGGGCAGGCGCTCGATCTCCCACGCGAAGCCATCCGGCATCAGCGCCGCGATGGCTTCGGGATCGGCCGCATCGAGACGCAGGAGCTGCCACAGCGCATCGGCCAGTGCCGCCCGCTCGCGCGCCTGCGCACCGCGCTGCGCGGCGACCGCGGTCTCGCCCAGAAGCCGCATCATGCCGACCGCGACCAGCCCGAGAACGGCGATCGCCACCAGTGCCTCGAGCACGGTGAACCCCTGCTGCGACCTGCGGCGGTCATGGCGCATCGGAGGTCGGCCTCCCTGTCAGCCAGTCGATCTCGAGCCGCGTGCTCCGGCCCTCGCCGAAGAGCAGCAACGCCCCACCGGAAGCGGTGCCGTCGGGCAGAAAGGTGATGGGCCGGCCATCGCCGCCGTCCCCTGCCACCCGCAGCTCGGGTGCCGCGGCCTCGATCTCGCGCACGGACACCCGGCGCAGGCGGCCGCGCAGCACCGCTTCGGCATGTGCCGTCTCCAGGAGCTGCCGGACCGCAGCGACCCCCCGCTCGAACGAGCGCTGCCCGCCCGCCCCGCCGTAGCGATATGCCAGCAGACTCGAGACCAGCGCCAGGACGGTCAGGACGACCAGCAGCTCGAGCAGGGTCAGCCCCGCCTCATCGGTCTGCGTTGGAGATATCGGCATCTTCACCTTCGCCGCCCGGTCTGCCGTCGGCGCCGAGGGAGACGAGGTCGAACGCGCGCTCCCTTCCCGGGGCCCGGTAGACGAACGGATTGCCCCACGGATCGCGCGGCAGCTCCTTCTCGTCCAGGTAGGGGCCGCGCCAGCCCTCGACGCCGGCCGGCGCCTCCAAGAGCGCCTGCAGGCCCTGCTCGGTGGTCGGATAGGAGCCGACATCGAGCCGATAGAAGTCGAGCACGGTGGCGAGCCGGTCGATCTGCAGTCGCGCCGTGTCCTGGCGGGCGCCGCCGAGATAGCTCAGCACCCGTGGCGCCACGAGCCCCGCCAGCAGAGCCAGTACCGCCAGCACCACCAGCAGCTCGAGCAGTGTGAAGCCGGCCTCGCGATCCGTTTGCGGTTCGGCCTGCCGCCGCTCGGCCATGAAAACTCCCTTTTCTCCGTCTGCCCGCTACCGGTGCGCGTTCGACACCGCTGCCTGCGTTTCCGGGACCACCGCTATTCGAGGATGGTATACTCCTCATAGGCGGTATCGGTCTCGATCACGAGCCTGGTCGGCTCCACCCGGGTCACCCGCCAGCCCTCGATCTCGGCTCCGACGTTCAGCCGCAGGGGCGCGGCACGACCGGGCAGGGCCACCAATGCCGTGATCCTGCCGTTGTGCCGGACCGTGCCGAGAAACTCGAGATCGGGCTCGGGCGGCGACTGCTCCCCCGGATCCGGCGCCGGAACGGAGGGCTCGGCCGCGGCCCGGACCACCGGCCGGTCGGCCGGCACGGGGCGACGCCAGGGGCGAAACAGCGGCCGCTCGACGATCGCCCGGTATCGTTGTGCAAAGGGGTGCCGCTCCGCCCCCCCGGCCGCACCGGCGGGCAGAGAGGCGAAGAGTACGAGAAGCGCCGCGGTGACGCGGATTTCCGCGCCGACCATGCCCTGCCATCCGGTTCGCGTTCGTCTACCGCGCATCCTGCCGTAAATCCGTCATCCCCCGGATGAACCGAACAACAGACGCGCAGCGGCCC
>JALSRW010000527.1 GCA_026984595.1 Alphaproteobacteria bacterium | reverse complement strand
GGTCGCTCTGCGGCAGCCCGAACCGGCCGCAGGCGAAATCGACCAGGCGGCGGGTCACTTCGAGCTTGCGGGCGGTGGTCTTGGCCATGCCCTCTTCGTCGATGGTCAGTGCCACCACCGCCGCACCGAACTTGCGGGCCAGCCGCAGGCGGGCGGCGGCCGCCTCCTCGCCATCCTCGAAATTGATGGAATTGATGGCGCCCTTGCCGCCATAGAGGGCGAGCGCCCGCTCGATCACCGGCAGCTCGGTCGAATCGAAGAGCAGCGGAGCGTCGAGCTGACCGCGCATGCGGCTCACGAGGGCCACCATGTCGGCGGCCTCGTCGCGTCCCACATAGGCGGTGCACAGATCGAGGGCATGGGCGCCGCCGCGGATCTGCTCGCGGCCCATCGCCACGCAACCTTCCCAGTCGCCCGCCGCCTGGAGCTCGCGGAACTTCTTCGAGCCGTTGGCGTTGCAGCGCTCGCCGATCGCCAGATAGGCGTTCTCCTGCCGCAGCGGTACCGCCGAGAACAGCGAAGCCAGGGCGGGGACCGGCTTCACCTCGCCATGTGTCGCCGGCCGTGGCCGGAGACCGTCCTCGGCGAGATCGCGCAGCATGGCATCGAGGGCGCGGATGTGCTCGGGCGTGGTGCCGCAGCAGCCGCCCACCAGATTGACGCCTTCCTCCTGCACGTAGCGCGCCAGCCAGCGCGCCAGCTCCTCGGGACCGAGCGGATAGTGGGTCCGGCCGTCGCGCAGCTCCGGCAGGCCGGCATTGGGCAGCACCGATACGAGCCCCGGCCATTGTTCGCGCAGGGTGCGCAGATGTTCGGCCATTTCGCGCGGCCCGGTGGCGCAGTTGAGCCCCAAGAGCGGGACCTCGAGGGCGCCGATGATGGTGGCGGCGGCCTGGATGTCGGTGCCCACCAGCATGGTACCCGTGGTTTCGATGGTCACCTGGACGAGGATCGGCACCCTCCGGTCGCCCTTGCCGAAGGCCCGCCGGCAGCCGTTGACCGCGGCCTTCACCTGGAGCGGGTCCTGGGCGGTCTCGATCAGCAGCGCATCGACGCCGCCGGCCAGCAGCCCGGCCGCCTGCACCGCATAGGCCTCCTCGAGTTCGCGGTAGCCGACATGGCCGAGGCTCGGCAGCTTGGTGCCGGGTCCCATGGAGCCGACCACGAAGCGGGGGCGGCCGGGCTCGCTGGCCGCCGCCACCGCGTCCCGGGCGAGTTCGGCGGCGATGCGGTTGATCTCGAAGGCGCGCGCGCCGAGATCGAATTCGGCCAGGGTCAGGGGCGAGCCGCCGAAACTGTTGGTTTCCACCGCATCGGCGCCGGCCGCGAGATATGCCGCGTGAATGTCGCGTACCAGATCGGGCCGGGTGAGATTGAGGATCTCGGAACAGTTTTCCTGTCCGCCGAAATCCTCGAGGGTGGGATTGCGAGCCTGGATCTGGGTGCCCATCGCTCCATCGAGGAGCAGCACGCGTTCACGCAGACAGGCGAGGAAATCCGCCATTCGGGTCCTCTCGGATGGGAAGCGGCCGCCGCTCAGGCGGCCGCGGAAAGCCTGCAGGCACCGCCCAGCAGGCGGCACAGGGCGAGGGTCAGCTCCGCCCGGTTGAGGGCGTAGATGTGGAGATGGTCGAAGCCTTCGGCGACCAGGCGCCGGCATTGCTCGGCGGCGATGCTGGCGGCGATCATCGCATGCAGCGGCGAATCCGCCGGCACGCCGCAGAACAGGCGTTCCA
>JALSRW010000526.1 GCA_026984595.1 Alphaproteobacteria bacterium | reverse complement strand
ATCGTCGATAGCTGGCCCGCCCGCTTCGCCCCCGCGCGCGGTCTTGCCATGGGCTTTGCCGCCGATGCCAGTTTCGAGGAGATCGTCCGCGCCCATATCGAGGACGAGCTCGGCGGCCGCATCCTCTGAGGAAAATTCTCGAGCCAGGAGTCCGCTTTTCCAGCCCTCTGACGGCCTCTCGCTCCAGGTGACTCCGTGACTCCGCTTCCCTTCGCGACCCGACCATCCCCACGCCCTTGCAATTCTCGTCACCCCTCGGTACTATCAATAGTACTTTATGGTAACTTTGGGGGGTGCATATCATGCGAAACACGATATCACGTCTACTCGATGACGAAACTCGGACAGCCGACAATTGGCGCCCAACGCACCGCCTGTTGGATCAGAACGGCAAGCCCATATACCAGCGCATTCTCAGTGAGGCTCGCGAATTCCTAAAATATCATCGAGACAATACAAAAGACGGCGACATAGAGCATTGGGGACATTGGGGATCCCTCCTTGTCCCACACATCCTATCAATTCAGCGGCAAGCAATTGTGGACCTTCATCCGGTTCCGCCCGATCGATTCCCCTTCGTCTACGGGGTAACGTTCGACCAGTTCCAGGAACTATGTAAATCTAGATTTATCATACCCAATGTATATCAGGACATGGATCTTCGAGAGAATATTGACAAATCGGCCTACCTTAACTATTGTGGACTCGAACCACTATTTGATAAGGACGATTTTGGAACCAGGATCTTGGGTATACGGAGAGAAAAGCTTATTTCGTACTTCTTTCCAAGCAACGATCAGATCGAGTCAGATTTTCCATCGTTCCGGGACGCCATTATACCCACATTACGGAATTATGATCCTGCCTATCTTGATCGTATGCTAAGTGGTGCCAGAACATTCACGCACGAAGGATGTGCAAAGAAGCTGTTCCGCAATCTCAAATACATTTGCGCTCTCGGCTCTGACGAAGACCGTGACAAGTCGGAACGGATTCTTCAGGGTGATATCTTTCGCCGCTCCGAGCCGATAGATGGGGTGTTGAGGTGGATCAGAGGAGCAAAGATAGCCATTGCTTCCCCTATCACGGCAGCTTTCGGCGGTATATATAACTGCAAGAGCGGAGAAGATACCCTCGCGACAATTTACTCCGCAGCTAATCGGGATCAGCCATTGACAGCGGAGCATCGTGCTGTAGACAACATTCTGGAAGAAATCATTGATCTCAACATTCGACTTAGTCAAGCTCGCGACGAAGGCATATCAGCTCTGGAAAATCCTGTAAACCTTCCCCTAGATGACAATCAGTTCAAATCGTTCATGAATTGGCTGAAGGAAAATAAGGACCTTTACAGACGTGTAGATAAGTTATCGCAACCTGTAAAATACCTTGTCGGCAAAGCGACATCGAGTGAAAAAATTCCACAAATCGGCGAGCTATCCGAACTACTCATCGCAATCTATCGTGAAAGACACTGCCCGCCGGGCGTAAAAGGGCTTCTCGCCGGCGCGATCAAGCACGTTGCGATACCTACGACCATCGCGGTCGGGTCATATTATATTACCGATGTGCTTTTTCCTAATATAACTCCAGAAAGTAAAATTTCCGTCGTGGCTGGCGTGGCACTCAGTATATACGGGGGGAAATACCTTGTCAAAATCGTCTTCGGTAAAAAGGAGTTCTCAAGCGAAGAACTGGCGGCCAGGCGCGTCTTCAACGATTATGCGGCCGACGTTGGAGGTCTCTGGAAACTCAGCGCATGAGCGGCGTCTGCATCCAGGCCATCGTCGATACCTGGCCCGCCCGCTTCGCCCCCGCGCGCGGTCTTGCCATGGGCTTTGCCGCCGATGGCAGTTTCGAGGAGATCGTCCGCGCCCATATCGAGGACGAGCTCGGCGGCCGCATCGCCTGACGGAGCTGCGCGTCTGCGGGTGCTGGTGCCGGATGCGGCTTTCGACTAGCATCGCCTTCCTGTGACGGCGGGCGGTTCCGCCGGACGGACGGAAGGAAACCCGCGATGAGCGCATCGCTTCTGTTTCGCGGCATCGCGGACTGGCTTCTCGCCCGGGCGCTGCGCGATGGCGAACTCGTCGACACCGTGGCCGAGCTCGGCCGCCGCCTGGTCGAGGGCGGCCTGCCGATCTGCCGCATCAATGTCGGCGGCTTCCTGCTGCACCCGGTGCTCGGCGCCCAGGACATCAACTGGGATGCCGATACCGACACCTGCTACATCCAGACCGTGCCGCGCTCCTTCACCGGCACCGCCGAGTTCCGCAACGCGCCGTTCTATCATCTGGCGAGCGAGCGGGAGGGGTTCCGGCGGTACCGGCTGGAGGATGCGGAAGTGCGCGCCCGCTATCCGCTGTACGAGAAGCTGGCAGCCGGCGGCGTCACCGATTATCTGGCCTGGTTCGAGAGCTACGGCCGTTCGACCTCCTTCGAACGGCTGTCGCTGCCGCCGGGCATGGAAGGTGCGGTCGCCTCCTTCGCCACCCGTCGCATCGGTGGTTTCACCGAGCAGGAAGTCGCCAATCTTCGCTGGCTGTCGGCACCGTTCGCGCTGGCCATCAAGGTGGCCACCGAGCGCAGTCTGGCGACAGCGTTGCTCGAATGCTATCTCGACCGACTGTCCGGCCGCGAGGTCCTGATGGGCCTCGTCGAGCGGGGCGATGCGCGGCAAATCGAATGCGCGCTGTGGCCGAGCGATCTGCGCGGTTCCACGAAGCTCGCCGTCGCGCTCCACATGGAAGGCTACTTCGCCGTCATCTAAGACGATTTCGACTGCACCGCTGGGGCGGTGCTGGACCATGGCGGCGAGGTGCTGAAATTCATCGGTGACCCGGTGATGGCGATCTTTCCCATCGACGGGTCCCGCCGCCCGGCGGGGGAAATGGCCCGCGCCGCGGTGATGACCGCGAGGGAGGCGTTGTCGCGCGCCGCCGCCAGCAACGCAGTCCGCGTAGAGCACCGGCTGCCCCCCTTCCCCCTCGGCATCGGGCTCCATGCCGGCGAGGTCATGTACGACAACGTCGGCACCCGGCAGCGGCTCGAGGGGCTGTGCAAGCCGCTCTCGGTGCCGGTGGTCGCCTCCGGCCGCTTCGCCGCGGCGTACCGCGCGGAGCTCCACTCTCTCGGCAGCCACCGCCTTACCGGCCTCCCCGGGGGAGCTCGGGCTCTTCACCCTGCCGGAATTCGCCGCGACATCTCCGCAAGCGCCGCAGAGGGCACAACGCAAAGGGGCGGGAGAATCCCCGCCCCTTGCGACATCCGTGAGCGCCGAAACCGGGTTCAGCCGAGGATCGGCATCTTGAATTCGGCGCCGGCGCGGATGCCGGTCGGCCAGCGCGTGGTGACCGCCTTGAGCTTGGTGTAGAAGCGCACGCCCTCGGGCCCGTGCATGTGGTGATCGCCGAACAGCGAGCGCTTCCAGCCGCCGAAGCTGTGATAGGCCACCGGCACCGGGATCGGCACATTGATCCCGACCATGCCGATGTTGACGGCATTGGCGAAGGCGCGAGCGGCATCGCCGTCGCGGGTGAAGATGGCGGTGCCGTTGCCGAACTCGTGGCGGTTGATGATTTCCACCGCACTGTCGAAATCGGGCATGCGCACCACCGACAGCACAGGGCCGAAGATCTCGTCCTTGTAGATCTTCATCTCCGGCGTCACCCGGTCGAACAGGCAACCGCCGATGAAATAGCCGTTCTCGTATCCCTGCATGCGGAAGTCGCGGCCGTCGACGACGAGCTCGGCGCCCTCCTGCACGCCGAGATCGACATATCCCCGCACCTTCTCCAGATGCTCCCGGGTCACCAGCGGCCCCATCTCCACTCCGGGCTCGGTGCCCGGGCCGATCTTGAGCTGGCGGATCCGGGGCGCCAGCTTGGCGATCAGCGCATCGGCCACCTTGTCGCCGATGGGCACCGCCACCGACACCGCCATGCAGCGTTCGCCGGCCGAGCCGTAGGCCGCACCCATCAGCGCGTCGACCGCCATGTCGAGATCGGCGTCGGGCATGATCACCATGTGGTTCTTGGCCCCGCCCAGAGCCTGCACGCGCTTCCCGTATGAGGTCCCGGTCTTGTACACATACTCGGCCACCGGCGTGGAGCCGACGAAGCTCACCGCCGCGATGTCCGGATGGGCGAGGATGGTGTTCACCGCCTCCTTGGAGCCGTTGACGACATTGAGCACCCCGGGCGGCACCCCGGCTTCCAGCGCCAGCTCGGCGAGGAACATCGGACAGGAGGGATCCTTCTCCGAGGGCTTGACGATGAAGGCGTTGCCGCAGGCCATGGAAAGCGGTGCCATCCACAGCGGGATCATGGCCGGGAAATTGAAGGGCGTGATTCCGGCACAGACCCCGAGCGGGCGGCGGATCGACAGGAGATCGACGCCAGTACCGACGTCCTGACTGAAGTCGCCCTTGAGCAGTTCGGGAATACCGCAGGCGAACTCCACGACCTCGATGCCGCGGCTGACCGAGCCCTTGGCATCCTCGAGGGTCTTGCCGTGCTCCTCGGTGACCATGCGGGCGAGTTTGTCGAGATTCTGCTCCAGCAAATCCTTGAGGCGGAACATCACCCGCGCCCTGCGAATGGGTGGCAGTGCCGCCCAGGCCGGCTGGGCCTCTTTGGCCGCCTGCACCGCCGCATCCACCTCCTCGGCGGTGGCGAAGGCCACCCGCCCGGTCTGCTCGCCGGTGGCCGGATTGAAGATGGGGCCGAATTCGCTGCCCTTGCCGGGCACCCGACGGCCGCCGATGAAATGCCCGATCGTCTTTTCCATACGCCTTCTCCCGACGACCGGTCGTGGTTCCGCCGGCCGTGCCTTGTCTCGTTGGTGATCGGCGCCTCGCGGGGGCACCTGCCGGCCGTCTCTTAGCGCGGCGCCGATGCCTCCGTCGAGTCCCGCCTCGCCTCGCCCGGACCGGCCTCTCCCAGGGCCTTTTCCACCATCTCGCCGAGGTCCCGCGAGAGCCCGCCGGCCTCGCCGATCCGCGCCAGTGCCGCGCGCATCGCCGATCGCCAGGGCTCGGCGAAGCGGCGATGACGGCCGAGCGGGCCGACCAGCCTGGCGGCGAGCTGGGGGTTGACCCGGTCCGCCTCCAGCACAGCCTCGGCCAGCAGCCGGTAGCCGGAGCCGTCGGGGCGGTGGAATCCCGTGAAACTGGCCCGAGCGAAGCCGCCCAGGAGCGCCCGCACCCGGTTGGGATGGCGCCAGGAGAAATCCGGATCGCGCAGGAGCTCGGCCACCCGCTCCACGGCCCGTTCGTCCTCGCGCCGGGCCTGCAGGGCGAACCATTTGTCGAGGACCAGCGGCTCGTGGCCGAAGCGGGCGCGGAAATCGGCGAACAGCGCGTCGCCCAGGTCGGCATCGGCATCGCAGGCGGTGCGCAGGGCGGCCAGCCGTTCCGTCAGATTGTCGGCCTCCTCGTAGAGCCGGCGGATCCGGCCTTGAGCCTCCTGCGGATTGCCGCGGGCCAGCCAGGAGAGGGCCAGATGCCGCAGGCTGCGGCGGCCGATGGCATCGATCGCCGCGGCATAGGGTCGGGAGGGCGGCAGCCCGTCGTAGAGAACCCGCCAGGCGATCAGGAAATCCTGGGCGAGGCCGCGGTGCACTTCCCGCCAGGCCCGGTCCAGAGCATCGACCCGCACCGGCTCGCATTGCTGGGCCAGGTAGTCGCGCCCGGGCAGGTCGAGCAGACAGGCGGCGAAAGCGTGATCCTCGGGCATCTCCTCGAGAATCCGGGCGAAGGCCGCGTGCAGCGCCTCCCCGGCCCGTGCCCCCTCCTGCCGGCACTCGGGCGCCAGCCGTTCCTGCATGGCCATCAACGCCAGCGTCTGGCCGGCATCCCAGCGACAGAAGGGGTCCTCGTCATGGGCGAAGAGAAAGGCGAGCTCGATCGGGTCGCGCCCGCACGCGAGCCGCACCGGTGCCGAGAAGCCGCGCAGGATGGAAGGAATCGGCGCCTCCGCGAGACCGGTGAAGGTGAAGCTCCGCTCCGGCGCATCCAGCTCCAGCAGGCGCTCGCGGCCGGCCGGCGCGTTCTCCCCCTCGAGCTGCAGGGGAAGGGGCGTTCCCTCCTGCGACAGGAGCGCCAGCCGCACCGGCACCAGCAGCGGCCCGACGGCATCGTCATCGCCGGGCGGCCGCTGGCGGAACGTGAGCCGCAGCCTGCCGTTCTCGCCGTCCCATTCGCTGTCGCAGGCGAGACGCGGGGTGCCGGCGACATCGTACCAGCGGGCCAAGGCGGAAAGATCGCGCCCCGAGACGGCCTCCATCGAGGCCAGGAAATCCTCCACCGTGGCCGCCTTGCCGTCCATCTTCTGCAGATAGTGGCGGACCCCGCGCAGAAAGAGGGTCTCACCCAGGAGCGTGTGCAGCATGCGCACGATCTCCGCCCCCTTGTCGTAGACCGTGGCGGTATAGAAGTTGTTGATCTCCACATACCGGCGCGGCCGCGGCGGATGGCGCAGCGGGCTCGCATCCTCGGCGAACTGCACCTCCCGAAGGCGGGCGACATCCCCGATCCGGGTAACGCCCGGGGAATGCAGATCGCGCATGAACTGCTGGTCGCGGAAGACGGTGAGCCCTTCCTTGAGGGTGAGCTGGAACCAGTCGCGCAGGGTCACCCGATTGCCGGTCCAGTTGTGGAAATATTCATGGGCGATGATGCGGGCGATGCGCAGATGGTCCTGATCGGTGGCGGTGTCGGGATCGGCGAGGATGGCGCTGGCGTTGAAGATGTTGAGGCCCTTGTTCTCCATGGCGCCGAAGTTGAAATCCTCGACGGCGACGATCTGGTAGAGATCGAGATCGTATTCGAGACCGTAGACTTCCTCCTCCCAGCGCATCGCCAGCTCGAGGGCCTCGAGGGCGTGGCGGCAGCGCTCCACCTCGAGCGGCCTCGCGTAGATGCGCAGGACGACCCGCCGCCCCGAACGGGTGGTATGCACACCCTCGATGCAGCCCAGGCGGCCGGCCACCAGGGCGAACAGATAGGAGGGTTTGGGATGCGGGTCCTCCCACACCGCGTAATGGCGCCCGCCCGCGAGCGCCCCCTTCTCCACCGGATTGCCGTTGGAAAGCAGCACCGGATGGCGCTCGCGTTCGGCCTCCAGCCGCACCCGGTAGCGGGCGAGCACATCGGGCCGGTCCTGGAACCAGGTCAGCCGCCGGAACCCCTCGGCTTCGCATTGCGTGCAGAGCAGCCCGCCGGTCTCGTAAAGACCCATGAGCGCGGTGTTGGCGCGCGGGCGGATCCGGGTGTGCACCTCGAGGGTGAAGCGGTCGGGGAGGTCTTCCAGCACCAGCTCCTCGCCCGAAACCGGTAGCGCGGCGGGATCGAGGGCCTTGCCGTCGATCCGGAACGCCAGGGTCTCGAGCTCGCGGCCGTAGAGCAGGAGCGGCCCTTCCCCCTGCCGTTCGAGACGGGAGGTGGCGCGAAGCTCGGTCACCTCGGCATCGAGCCGGAAATCGAGGGCGACGCTGCGGGTGGTGAAGGCGGGCGGGCGGTAATCCGCGAGGCGGACGGGTTTCGGGGTGCGGCTCTGGCTCATCGGGCTCCTGCTCCGGCATGCGGGCCGCAACATAGGCAGCCGCGCCCGCCGGCGCCAGACGGGGAAAGCCGGCGGACGGCGCCGGCAAAGGTCATTTTGGGACGTCTGGGCGCGCATGCGGCGCATCCCCCCGCCGGCTCGACGCGCATGAGGGGGCTCTCGAAAGTCCTCCGGGCGGGAGACGGGCGGCCCTTCCGGCCGCCCGGCGCATGGCAACGCATAGTCCCGGCGAATCTTCCGGAATCCCGGAGAAATTACGGACGATATTCCGCGTCTTCGGGCGCGAGTGGCCGTATCCGGAGGGACCGTCCACCCCGTCTTCGCGGAAGGGGACAGGAATGCGCTTCGCCGCGCATCCTCTGCGCGTCGCCTTCGAGGGTCGCAGTGCGTACGGCTTCTCCGCCTGGACCGATTCCACCCACGATCCCGTCGAGACGGTGCTGGAGGAGGGCCGTTTTCATACCGCCGGCGAGGGTCTCCATCGCGGCGATCGGATCTTCGCCGGGGTGTCGCCGCGTCCGGCAAATTGCCCCCCGGTCCCTTCCCACCGGTCCGATGCGGCGGGTGCTGCCGATGGTCACCGGCCACGAGGGGGCGGCGGTCAAGGTCCGTCTGGTGCAGGATTTCGGCGGCCCCGACGATCCTTCGGTGCCGCTGCGCGAGCC
>JALSRW010000525.1 GCA_026984595.1 Alphaproteobacteria bacterium | reverse complement strand
ATCTCGAAGGCGCCAGCCACCATGTCGGCACCACGCGCATGAGCGACGACCCCGCGCAGGGCGTGGTGAACCGCCATGGACGGGTGCACGGCATCGACAATCTCTACCTCGCGGGCAGTTCGATCTTCCCGTTTCCGGGGATCGGCACACCCACCTTCATGATCGTCGCCCTGGCCATGCGGCTGGCGGCCCATCTGCGGGAGCGTCTCGGACCATGAGCCCGTCTCTGGATCGGCGGCGACTGGCCGCCACCGCCCTGCTGGCGATGACGCTGATCCCTTTGCGCATCACCCGGAAGGCCTTCGCGGGCGACCGCGGGAATCGCCCGGAGCTGGAATTCGCGCAGCTCTTCGCCGATCCGCGAGCGGCGATCCGCCTCGGCCGGCTGTGCCTGGCCCGCGGGCTCGTTCCGGCCGATACCGGGTCGCTTCGTCGACGGCTCGCCGGCGGCTGTCGGGATGACGGCAGGCTCCGCCCCGCCGCTGTCGGCCCGGAACTCTGGCGCATCCGGCTCCACGAACGCATCCGGGAGGACTGGGCCAGGGGCGCGGTTCGCAATCTCGACGGATGGATCGTCGCCGAGGCCGAGCTGGCGGGCTGGGCGCTCGCCGCGCTCGGCGCCCGGCTGGAGTGATGTACCGGCTGCGGGCCCAGGTGGCGAGCGACAGCCCGTTCCCCGCCGGAACCGGCGCCGTGCGGAGCCCGGCGGTATCCGCCGAAGGGGATCACTGCAGCTCGGTCACCGCTCCCGAGCGGGGACGCACGATCCAGCGGAAATAGAGATCCTGCGGCCCCTGCAGGACGAACCCGACGAGCGGCCGGAAGCGGAAGAACACTTCGGCCACGATCACCGATTCCCCGGGATCCAGATCGAGCACCCCGTCGAGATCGGCGATCCCACCCTCGCTGCCGATCCGGCTACCGAAACCGGAGCCGTTCGACCGCTGCCACACGATGGTCGGCTGGCTGCCGGTATCGTCACGTACGCCCGAAAGGATCGCCGTGCCGTCGTTCTCCATGTCGAAGGGACGGGCGATGGGGGCCACGGCTTCGAAGATGTCTTCCAGATCGGCGGAGGAAAGATCGCGTGAGCGGGCCGAAAGGTCGGCCAGCGTGGCCGCCGCACGCTCCAGCTTGTAGCTCGCGAGAATGCGCCAGCCGAGATCGAGCGTACCCAGGAGCAGGGCGATCAGCACCGGTGCCATGAGTGCCATCTCCACGGCGGCCATGGCGCGGCGGCAACGATGCAGCGCTCGCAGACGGTTCCGGAGATGGCACAGCAGGCGCATCATTCACTCGCTCGGAAAGGGTTCGTTGCGCACCGCCACCGCCGCTTCGAGCTGAACCTGTCCATCGGGCGGAAAGAACGGACGGAACAGCGGAATCCGGAGCCGCCAGGGATAACGCACCCGGTAGAGCACCACGTCATCGGGACCGCCCGCACCCGGCAGCCCCATATCCGCATCCCACTGTCCGTTACCGTTCAAATCCGTGTAGGATTCGTTGGCATCGCGCACGCCGTTGCCATTTTCGTCGACGAACGGCTCGGGCCGGCCGACCGAAGAGAAATCCGGATACACCAGGGTATCGAGCTCCAAGAGGTCGGGATCGAACAGGCCGGCCGCGGCCTCCTCCACCCGCTCCCGGATCTGCTCCTCGCGGCTGCTGTTCGCACCCTGCTGGCCGGTGATGCCGAAGCGGGCGACCTCGGCCACGGCACTGGACAAAGTCACTTCCGCGGCCATGA
>JALSRW010000524.1 GCA_026984595.1 Alphaproteobacteria bacterium | reverse complement strand
GAACGCCCCGCGGCACCCTCGCGCGGGCGCCGCGGCACCGCTCCCTTTTCCCGGCTGGCCAGGAAATCGGAACTACTGGGGTTCATCTTGGATGCGGTGCCGGCGCGGCCCCAAGGTTCGGTGCGAACCGCCCGGCGCCAGCTCGAGGTGATGCTGCGCGAGGCCGACCCTTCGGTGCTGCGCGGCCTGCTCGAGCGCCTGCTGGCCGAGCTCGAGCGACGGGCCTCCGAACTCTCCGGTTCCGGTCTCGAACCGCTCATGACGCGGGCCCGTCTCGACGGGAAGGAACGGGCGCTCCTGATCTATCTTTCCGGCCTCGTCAGCATGCGGCGCTGGCGCAAGACACCTCCTTCCGCCGACCCGCTGGCCATTCCCGCTCTGGTGCGGCGGCTGGGCCTTCCGGCCAGCCATGTCGCCGCCGCCGCCGCCGGTCTCGCCACCCGGCTGGGAACGATCCTCGCGGGGTGAGGCGATCCGCCTCGAAAAACATCGCGAGAAAGTGGGAATATTTCGAGGCGACCGCTCTGGTCACGGAGCGGAAACACCCCGATTTCCGACGTGACTCCAACAACTTGACTGAAAAGTGACGAACAGCCGCGACCGTTAACCAATCGTTTGCGATTGATAGGCAAAATGTCGCACCGAGCGATTCGCAATATCATCGGAGACCCATCGCATGAACCTCGATCGTCGCGCCTTTCTCGCTTCGGCGAGTGCGTTCGCCGTTCTATCTTCATTGCCCGTGCGCGGGGCGGTGCCCGGCGTGTCCGGAGACAGGATCCTGTTCGGCCAGTCGGCCGCCTACGAGGGGCCCGCGAAGGCCCTGGGACGGGGCATGCGTCTCGGGATCGAGGCCGCATTCGCCGAAGTCAACGGGCGCGGCGGCATCGGCGGACGCAAGCTCGAACTCCTCGGCTACGATGACGGCTACGAGCCGGAAAAGGCGATCGCCAACACCAGGAAGCTGATCGAGGAGGACGCCGTGTTCGCCCTCGTCGGCGAAGTGGGGACACCGACCTCCAAAGCGGCGGTTCCGGTGGCGATGGAAGCCGGTGTTCCCTTCATCGCCCCGTTCACCGGCGCCGAATTCCTGCGCGATCCGTTCAAGCGCGGCGTGGTCAATGTGCGGGCGTCCTATTTCCAGGAGACGGAGACCCTGGTCGAACGTTTCACCCGCGATCTCGGTTTCGACCGCATCGCCGTCTTCTATCAGGACGACTCCTACGGCCGGGCCGGCCGTGAAGGCGTGCGTCGCGCCCTCGAAAAGCGCGGTCTTTCCATCGTCGGCGAGGGAACCTACGAACGCAACACCACCAACGTCAAACGCGGCCTGCTCGCCATCCGCAAGAGCAAGCCGCAGGCGGTGATCATGATCGGCGCGTACAAGCCCTGCGCCGCTTTCATCAAACTGGCGAAAAAGATCAAGCTGAACGCCCGCTATGCCAACGTCTCCTTTGTCGGCACCAAGGCCCTCGCCGGTGAACTGGGGTCCGCGGGCGAAGGAGTCATCATCAGTCAGGTCGTCCCCTTCCCCTGGGACAATTCGGTGCCGTTGGTGAAGAGCTACCGGTCGGCGCTCGAGACCCATGCGCCCGATGCCGAGCCCGGCTTCGTCAGCCTCGAGGGCTACATGGCGGGACGTCTGGTGGCCATGGCCCTCGAGCGGATCGCGGGCGAGCCCAGCCGCGAGAAGCTGCTCGACGCCATCTACGGCACCGGTGATTTCGACCTCGGCGGCATCACCCTCGGC
>JALSRW010000523.1 GCA_026984595.1 Alphaproteobacteria bacterium | reverse complement strand
ATGCCGAAGCGGGGCAGGATCTCGTGCAGGATGTAGTGGCTGGAGCCGAACAGCAGGCGCGCGGCCACCACATGGTCGCCGGCGGTGAGCTGGGCCATCATCGCCGCATGTACCGCGGCCATGCCGGAGGCGGTGGCGATCGCCTCCTCGGCCCCCTCGAGGGCGGCCATGCGGCGCTCGAACATGCGCAGGGTGGGGTTGCCGAGGCGCGAATAGGTATAGCCCTCGGCCTCTCCGGCGAAACGGGCCGCGGCCTCGGCGGCGGAGCGGTAGACGAAGCCGGAAGTGAGGTAGAGGGCTTCCGAGGTCTCGCCATGGGGGCTGCGCAGCAGCCCTTCCTGGACGAGACGGGTGCGCAGGCCGGGTGTTCTCTCCATCGACATCCCCGCAGCAGGTCGAAACGGCGAGCGCCCCGGCCGTACACGGCCGGGGCGCTCGCTGTCCCGGCCTTTTAGCGGCATGTTTTCCGTGGTCCGCAAGCCGGCCGGCGCAAATCACCACGCAGGGGAGCTCATAGGCGCGGCACGGGAGGCGGTCAAGCATCGGGGCACCTCGGCGACGGGTGGTTGACGGCAAAGGCGTCTTCGGGAATGATTTGGGAAAATAGGGTGCGTACGTATCGGCGGGCGTGCCCGCAAGAAGATTCGAAACGCCATCAATCGGGGTCGCGAGACCGCGGGCGGGGTGACGATGGCGGTACATCACGAGCCGATCGAGCAGCAGGAGCGGGCAACGCATGGGGCCAACCCGATGCGGGGGATCTATCGGGGGGTCCAGATCAGCATGCTCTTCTGGGGCGGTCTGGCGGCGGTGCTGTTCATGATCTGGTAGCGCGGCGGCCTCCTCGGCGACGCCGGAGACCGCGGCGCCGATATGCGAACATAATGGGAACAATCGCTTGACCGGTGACAAACCGGTCGGGTACAACTTCTCCCGATAGAGAACAAAGATAGAACATCTGGCGAGGATCGACATGCGCGATCACCGGGAGAGGTCTGTCCGTCATGCCCCCAGCCGCGAGATTCTGGAGCGGCTGCGGCGGGAAATCGGCGGCCGCGAAGGCGGCCATGCGCGCTTCGGCGAGGAACCCGTGCGGCTGGGCTGCGCCGCGCTCGACGGGGTCCTGCCCTGGGGAGGGCTGCCCCGCCATGCCCTGCACGAGGTGACGGGTACCGCAGCGACCGGCTTCGCTGCCGCGCTGGCGGTCCGCGCCCTCGACCGGGGCGGCCATCTGGTCTGGTGCACGCCGGATGCCCGCGCCCGCCGATGGGGCGAACCCTATGCCCCCGGCCTCGCCGCTCTGGGACTCGATCATCGGCGGCTTCTGCTGGTCCGCTGCCCGGACGAAGGGGAGATGTTCCGGGCGATGGAGGAGGCGCTGCGCTGTCCGGCGGTGCACTGCGCCCTGGGCGAGTTCGAGCATCTCGATCTGCGGAGCAGCCGGCGTCTCCAGCTCGCCGCCGAAAAGGGCGGGGGAATCGGTCTCCTGCTCGGTCCCCGGATGTTCGATCCGGCGCCGATCGCGGCGCTGACCCGGTTCCGGGCGGAGCCTTTCCTGCTCCCGCGCGGCCGGGCCTTCGCCGTGGATCTGTGGCGGGTGCGGGGGGGATCCCCGTGGAGCCGGGTGGTGCAATGGGATGCGCAGACGCTGTCTTTCACTGTGGTTGCCGGATCTTCCGATCGAACGGATGCGACGGGCCGCACGGCGGCGGGGTGAAACCTTCCCTCCCGCCGGACTGCCCTTCGTCCTG
>JALSRW010000522.1 GCA_026984595.1 Alphaproteobacteria bacterium | reverse complement strand
CAGGAGCTGCTCGTAGGCGGTGATGCGCGCCTTGGCCTTGGCCCGGCGGGCGCGCGGCGAGGCCGCGATCCATTCCGCCTCGCGTGCCAGGACCCGCTGGCGGGCCTTTTCCTCGCGCTCCTCCTGGGCGAGGCGGCGGCGCTTGTGTTCGAGCCAGGCCGAATAGTTGCCCTCGAAGGGGCGGGCCCGGCCGCGATCGAGTTCGAGGATCCAGCCGGCGACATTGTCGAGGAAGTAGCGATCGTGGGTGACCGCCACCACCGTGCCCCGGTAATCCGCGAGAAAGCGTTCCAGCCAGGCGACACTCTCGGCATCGAGATGGTTGGTGGGCTCGTCGAGCAGCAGCAGGTCGGGCTGCGACAGCAGCAGCCGGCAGAGCGCCACGCGACGCCGTTCGCCGCCCGAAAGGGTGGTCACATCGGCCTCCGGCGGCGGGCAGCGCAGAGCCTCCATGGCCATCTCCACGGTGCGGTCGATCTCCCAGCCATCGACCGCATCGAGCCGTTCCTGGAGGGCCGCCTGCTCGGCCATCAGCGCCTCCATCTCGGACTCCCCGAGGGGCTCGCCGAACTGCATCGAGACCTCGTTGAAGCGGTCCAGCAGAGCGCGGATCTCGGCCACCCCCTCGGTGACGTTGCCGAGCACGTCCTTGTCCGGATCGAGCCGCGGCTCCTGTTCCAGAAGGCCCACCCGTACCCCTTCGGCGGCCCGGGCCTCGCCGGTGAACTCGTGGTCGATCCCGGCCATGATCCGCAGCAGGGTCGACTTGCCGGCGCCGTTGACGCCGAGGACGCCGATCTTGGCACCGGGCAGGAAGGCGAGGGTCACGTTCTCCAGGATCTTCCTGCCGCCGGGAAAGCTCTTCGACAGGTCGTGCATCACGAAGATGTACTGGTACGAGGCCATGCTGTTCCTTTGTTTCGGCTGTACGGAAAGAGGTGGGCCGGGCGGTGGCGGCCGCCGGCAATCCCCGTCGGCGCGCCGCTCGAGCCTATCTAGTCCAGCCTCCGGGCCGTGACCATCCCCGCCCCGCGGGAACGGTGCCGGTGCCGCCGCGAGCGGAGCGGGACGACGTTAACCGAAAAATAACGGGTGGGTGGCAGGATCGTCGCCGGCTGCAGGGGCAGCAAGAGGAGATCTGGCACAATGCATCTCATTCGCCGCGTTCTCTCCCTCCTGGCACCGGCCACGAGCGACGCCGACCGCGCGAGGGCGCCCGCGGTGGCGCCTGCGCAACCCGGCCGGCAGCAGGAGGCCGCACCGCAGGATCTCCTGACGGCGTTCCTGCCGCGGGGCGAAGTCATCAGTCTGGCCGAATATCGCAACGGGCGGCAGTGATCACGATGGACGACATTCTCGTCGAGTTCCTCGCCGAATGCGAGGAGGGTGTCACCCGGCTCGATCAGGAGCTGGTGGCCCTCGAGCAGAACCCGGACGACAGTGAACGGGTGGCCGAGATCTTCCGGGTGATGCACACCATCAAGGGCACCAGCGGGTTTCTCGGCCTCGCCCGGCTGGAGCGGGTGACCCATGCCGCGGAAACGGTGATGGGAGCGGTCCGCGACGGCTCCCTGCGGGTCAGTCCCGAGATCGTCACCCTGCTGTTCAAGGCTCTCGACCGTACCAAGCTGATCCTCCAAGGGCTGGCCAACGACCAGCGCGAGCCCGAGGGCAGCGACGAGGATCTGATCGCCGAGCTGCTGCGGGTGGTCGAAGGCGAGGAGGCCGGCGCCGGCGGCGCGCCGGAGCCGGTCGCCGAGGAAGCGGGCGGCGAGAAGCCGGCAGCGGCGGAAGCGTCGGCAGAGGAAGCGCGCGCCGCGGAGGCGCCGCCGCAGGAGGCCCGGACGGACGAAGCCGCGCCGCAGGAGGCCGGGGCGGACGAAGCCTCGCCGGAAGCCCCCGCCCGGTCCGAAACCCCGCGGGCGGAAGCGGGCGAGCCGGCCGATGCCGGCGCGAAGCAGCCCGCCGCCACGGCGGAGGGTGCGGCGGCCGGCAAGAAGCCGGCCGAAAAGCGGCCCGGCCGCGGCCCGGCCGCGGCCGGCACCAAGCCGGCGGCCAGCACGCTGCGCGTCTCGGTGGCCCTTCTCGAATCGCTGATGAGCTGCGTCAGCGAGCTGGTGCTGACCCGCAACCAGCTGATCCGCCTTGCACGCGAGATCGGCAAGGTGGAGCTCGACTCCGCCGTGCAGCGACTGGACAACATCACCACCGCCCTGCGCGAGGGGGTGATGAAGGCCCGCATGCAGCCCATTTCCAATGCCTGGTCGGGTCTGCCACGGCTGGTACGCGAACTCTCCTCGGCCCTCGGCAAGCAGGTCGAGCTGCGCATGGAAGGTGGCAGCACGGAGCTCGACCGCCAGCTCCTCGAGTATGTGCGCGATCCGCTCACCCACATGGTCCGCAACGCCGTCGATCACGGGATCGAGACCCCGGCCGAACGGGCCGCCGCCGGCAAACCCGAACGCGCCCTGCTGCGCCTTTCCGCCGGCCAGGAAGGCGGCACCGTGGTCATCCGTATCAGTGACGACGGCCGTGGTCTGAATCTCGAAAGGATCGGCCAGAAGGCGCTGGCACTGGGGCTGTGCACCCCGGACGAGCTGGCGGCCATGTCGCCCCAACAGATCGCCGGGCTGATCTTCGCCCCCGGCTTCTCGACCGCCGACAAGGTCACCAACGTCTCCGGGCGCGGTGTCGGGATGGATGTGGTACGCTCCAACGTGGAGCAGATCGGTGGCAGCGTGAAGGTCGACAGCGAACCCGGCCAGGGTACCACCTTCACGGTGTCGATCCCGCTCACGCTGGCGATCATGCCCGCGCTCATCGTCAGTGTCGCGGAACATCGTCTGGCCCTGCCGCAGTTGGGCATCCTCGAAATCGTGCGCTGCGGCGACCACGACGAACGCAAGATCACCACCGTCGACGGCTGTCCGATCCTGCGTCTGCGCGACCGCTTCCTGCCGGTCCTGTCGATGCGCGAGATCCTGGGCCTCGATCCCGGCTCGGAGGAGGAGGCGCAGACCGGCTATGTGCTGGTGCTGGAAGCGGGCGGGCAGCCTTACGGGGTGCTGGTCGACGGCGTTCTCGACTCCGAGGAAATCGTGGTGGAACCGATTGCCTCGGTGCTCAAGGATCTGACGGTGTTCGCCGGCGCCACCATTCTCGGCGACGGCCAGGTGGCGATGGTCCTCGATCTCAAGGGCCTCGACAAGCGCCTCGCCGAACGCCACAGCCGCCAGGCGGCGGTCCATGCCGTCAGCGAGGGGGCCGAGGAGGAGCGCAACCGGACCTCGCTCCTACGCTTCCAGGCCGGCAATGAAATCCTGCGGGCGGTGCCGCTGGCGCTCATTTCCCGCATCGAATGCATCGAGGCCGGACGCGCCGAGCATTGCAGCGGGCGGACGGTGATCCGCTTCGGTGACGAGCTCGTCCCGCTCGTCGACATCGACGGCAACACCTACGGGCTCGAAGCCGACGGGCGGCTGGCCCTGATCTTCGCCGATGCGGGCCGGCGTTTCGGCCTCCTCATCGACAAGATCGTCGATGTCGTCGAGACGGAGATCCGCATTTCCCTCCGCGGCGGCCCGGAGACGGTACTCGGGGCGGCGGTGATCGGTGAGCGGAGCACCGAGCTCATCGACATCGGCTGCCTCGTGGAGAGCGTCTTCGGTGGCTGGTTCGGTGCCGGCAAGGACGCCGCCGACGAGGATCCGGAGAATCCGCGCCGGGTGCTGCTGATCGACGACAGCTCCTTTTTCCGCGCGCTGCTGATCCCGCTTCTCGAGAACCAGGGATGCATCGTCCGGGCGGTGGATTCGCCGAAACAGGCGATCGCCCTCTGCGAGGAAGGCAAGGACTTCGATCTGATCGTCTCGGACATCGAGATGCCGGAGATGGACGGTTATGCCTTCGTCCGCTGGTGCCGACAGTCCCGCTGGCGGGAAACGCCGGTGATCGCCCTCACCTCCAGAACCTCGCCGGCGGACATCCGCAAGGGTGAAGAGCTGGGCTTCGACCGCTATCTGCCGAAGCTCGACCAGGGAGCGCTGTTCCGCGCCGTCGAGGAACTCGTCACACGACCCGAGACCAGGAGCGTGTCATGAGCGAGACGAGCACCGATCCCCGACATGCCGAGCTGGTACTGGTCGAGGTCGCCGGAAAGACGCTGGGCGTGCCGGTCGAGCGGGTACGGTACGCGCTGCCGTCGCAGCGCCTCGACGGCGTTCCCCTCGCACCGGCGGCGGTCGCCGGCGTGGTCAATCTGCGCGGCCGGGTGGCGGTGGCCATCGATCTCCGCTGCTGCCTCGAGGGTCACCGCTCGACACCGCCCGACCAGCAACAGTGCCTGGTCATCGAGATGCGCGGCGAGCTCTACGCGCTGCTGGTGGACGCAGTGGGCGAGGTCGTCCGCTTCGGTGAAGGGGCCGCGATCGACGAGAACATCACCGCCTTTGCACCACGCTGGCAGCATCTGCTGCGTCAGCTCCTGCGCCTGGAGGACGGCATCGTCGCCGAGCTCGACATCGAGCGTGTCCTCGAAATGACCTGCTCCCGTTCCGACTCGCCTCTTTCCGGAGATGCCCATCGTGAAGTCCTGCCTGGTGGTTGATGACTCACCCACGGTCCGCAAGATCATGCGGCGGATCATGCAAACGATCGGCTTCGAGGTGAGCGAGGCCGGTGACGGCCGGGAGGCACTGGCTTTCTGCGAGCGCAGGAAGCCGGCGCTGATCATGCTCGACTGGAACATGCCGGTGATGGACGGGCTGACCTTCCTGCGCGCCCTCCGACAGATGCCCGGGGGCGACGAGCCGGTGGTCATTCTGTGCTCGACGGTGAGCGAGCTGTCGAACATCGAGATCGCCCTCGAGGCGGGCGCCAGTGAGTACATCATGAAGCCCTTCGATGCCGATCTGGTACGCCTCAAGCTCGAACAAACCGGTGTACTGTGAACGATGCGGGAGCATGCCCCCGCCCGGGCCGAAAAGGGCGCCTATCGTGTCCTGCTGGCCGACGATTCGGGCACCGTCCGTCATCTGATGCGCCGCCTGCTCGAACGCGAGCCGGATGTTCGGGTGGTCGGCGAGGCCGAGCATGGCAGGAGCGCGGTCGACCTGGTGCGCCAGGCGGCGGCCGCCGGAAAGCCGATCGAGATCGTGCTGCTCGATGTCGAAATGCCGGTCATGGACGGGATCCTCGCCCTCGAACATCTCGCCCGTGTCCGTCCGGCGCCGCAGGTCATCATGCTGTCGGCACATACCCGTCGCGGAGCGGTGGTCACGGTCAAGGCCCTGGCACGTGGCGCCAGTGACTATGTGTGCAAGCCGGGTGCCCGCTCGGACCGCGATTTCGACAGTTTCCGACAGGAACTGCTCACCAAGATCCGCTCCTGCGGCGCCGCCCTGAGAAGCCGGCTGGAAGCACCGCCCCGTGCCGCCGCTGCCGTGCCGGGTTCGGCCACGGCGAAGCCACGACAGGCGGCCACCCCAACGTCCACCGTTCCGCGCCCCGGCCCGACCATCCCGCGGCGCATGCCGGAATCTTCGACGGCACGGGCCGCCCCGCCCCGCCCTCGCCCGGTCGCAGCCGCGCCCCGCATCGCCCGCCGCGCTGCAGGGGGCGCCTTCGCGGCCTTGGCGATCGGCAGCTCGACCGGCGGGCCACAGGCGGTGCTGCGGCTGCTGCGGGATCTCGGCCGCCTGGACAGGGCGCCGGTCTTCCTGACCCAGCACATGCCGCCCGCTTTCACCGCGGCCTTCGCCGAACAGATCGCCCAGGAACTCGACCGGCCCTGCCACGAGGCGCGCGACGGAGAGCCGGTCGAGCCCGGTCGGATCTATGTGGCGCCCGGGGATTTCCACATGCTCGTCAGAGGCGTTCCCGGGAAGGCCGTCATCGCTCTCAGCAAAGACCCGCCCGAGAATTTCTGTCGCCCGGCAGTCGATCCCATGCTGCGCAGCCTGGCCGCGGTCTATCGTGACGGGCTGGTGGCAGTGATCCTCACCGGGATGGGCAGCGACGGCCGCGAAGGCTGCCGCCGAGTGGTCGAGGTCGGAGGCCGGGTCGTCGTTCAGGACAAGGAGACGAGTGTAGTCTGGGGCATGCCGGGTGCGGTGGTCGCCGCCGGTCTCCCGGCCACGGTACTACCGCTGCAGCAGATCGGCAGCCATTTGCGCAAACTGACGGACGGCATACGCACATGACCACCAAGCAGCTCGCCGCGGAGGATGTCGCGTTCCTCATCGATCTGGTGCGACGCCAATCCGGCATCGTACTGCCGCCGGAGAAGGCCTATCTCTTCGAGAGCCGCCTGCTTCCGGTCGCCAACCGCTTCGGCTGTGCCGATCTCGGCGCCCTGATCTCCCGCCTGCGCTCCGGCGCCGGCCGCGAGCTCCTGGCCGCTACGGTCGATGCGATGACCATCAACGAAACCTCGTTCTTCCGCGACTCGCGTCCCTTCGACTATTTCGAGAAGGTGCTGCTACCGAAGCTGATCGAGCGCCGCAGCCGTGTGCGGCGTCTGCGGCTCTGGAGCGCCGCCGCATCGACCGGTCAAGAGGCCTATTCGCTGGCGATGTGCCTGGAGACGGCCGCCGATCGGCTACGGGGCTGGCAGGTGGAAATCCTCGCCAGCGACATCTCGGCTTCGGCCATCGCTCGGGCGGCAGAGGGCTGCTACTCGCAGTTCGAGGTCCAGCGCGGGATTCCGGCGCGTCTGCTGGTCCGCCATTTCTCCCAGAACGGCAAATGCTGGCAGGCCAAGCCGGAGCTCAGGAAGTACATCCGCTTCTTCGAGCACAATCTGCTCTCCCCGCCACGCTTCGCCGGCAGCGTGGACGTCGTCTTCCTGCGCAACGTGCTGATCTATATGGACGAAGCCACCCGCCGGAAAATTCTCGACAACATTCTCTCCCGTCTCGCTACGGACGGGTATCTGTTCGTCGGAAGCACCGAATCGCTCGCCGGCATCGCCGACAAGCTGATGCCGGTGCCCGGTGCCCATGCCGTCTATCAGCCTGCGGCGGCACGAACGGAAGCGGCCGCGCAAAAGCAGGAAGTGGCGGGTTCCGGTCCTGCCGTGACCCGACCGGGCATGGCATCTGCGGCACTCGGCTCCTCCTGACGCCACAGCCGCCCGCGCTGCTCGGCGCCGGCGGGTCGGCTGCCTGCATGCCGGGCGGAGGGGCCACGGCGGAGGACAGGAAAAAGAGAAGATCCGGCAATTGCCGGGAACCGCGGCGGGCACCGCGGGCATGGGCCGACCGACGCAAAGGGCCGAGCGGTGGCACGTCGCCCCTCCTTCGCCGCAGTGGCAGGCGGGAAACGCCCGCAGCGCCAGCGAGCGCTTCCTTGCGCTGTTGCAGCGTCCCGGCCGGGCCGGCCGTCCATACCCGGTCGTCGGATGGTACCGCCCGAGGGAAGATGGGGCCGGAGATGGTAGCCGGTGCTGCCGCCCGTTCTGCCGAGCGCGCCCGTGCAACCGGAGTGCGACGCCATCCGGCCGGGCCGTGGCATGGGCGTGCACCGGCCCGAGCCCGAGGCTTCCACGGGAACGCCGAGGCGGAGGGAGCGCCGCCATGCTCCGGAGGTGACGGCCTTCGCTCGGGCGAGGCGGCTCCGGCAGGCAGACGTTCCCCGCAACCGGACCATCGGCGGTGACGGCGATCCGCCCGGCATCGCCATCGCGTTCGCACGAGCCGCAATCACGGGGAGATGAGCGGCGAAACGGCGTCCTTCCCGCGGCGCATATGGACGGGCAGTTCCCCGGCACCATCGGACCGAGCCGCTCCGCGCCACCTCCGGTTCGCAACACGCACCGCCGGAGGTCGTGGTATCCCGGCAACGGGCGACGGCGCCGTCACCACGGTGCGCGGGAAGGAAGCCCGCACCGCGGCCTATCCGAATCCGCTGCAGCCGGCCGCGGATGATAGCGTCGCCGGCCATCCCCTGCAGCCGAGTATGGCGTGCGCTGTGCGCGGTTTCACCGGCCTCGCCGACGTGAAGTGGGAACGATCCGCGGTGGCAGCACGAGGGGCCACGCAACCCCTCGCCCGACATTCTCCGTCCGTCACCGCCAACCGGGGGCTGGACGGCCGAGCCCGTCCATGTCGCTGCGCGGCGAGTCTGCCGGCACGGGGGCTCGTGGCAGTTGGCCGGATCCGTGGAAAGCGGAGTGGCCAGGCGACGGAGCGGGCACGCCCGGGAACGCGATCCGCCTCGCTCGCGAAGCCAGCGGCACATCGGTGAGACCGTGGGAGGGTCCGGCGG
>JALSRW010000521.1 GCA_026984595.1 Alphaproteobacteria bacterium | reverse complement strand
CCTTCTGGCTGGTCAATCTCGTGCCGGCGATGCTGGGCATGCCGCTTTCGACGTACACTCTCGGGACGGTGCTGGGGATCATTCCCGGCTGCCTCGTCTACACGAGTGTGGGCGCCGGTCTCGGAGCGGTATTCGATGCCGGCGGGCAGCCCGATCTGGCGCTCATTCTGCGACCCGAGATCCTGCTGCCGCTGATCGGCCTGGCGCTCCTGTCACTGGCCCCCATCGTCTACAAGCACCTGCGGCGCGGTCCGACCCCGTCCTGAGGCCGGTCAGGCGGCGCTTTCGCTGCCCATCGCCAGGTACTTCCCGCGGCGGGCGGTGCGCAGCTCCTCGCCCCGCTGCGGTTCGAGCTCCTCGAGGTGGCGGGCGATCGCCTCGCCCACCCGGGCCGTGGTCGTGGCCCCGGCCCGATGGGCACCGCCCAGCGGCTCCGCCACGATCTCGTCGATGAGGCCGAGATCGAGCAGATCCTGGGCGGTGAGCTTGAGGGCACCGGCCGCTTCCGCCGCCTTCTCGGCGTTGCGCCAGAGAATGGCGGCACAGCCCTCGGGCGAGATCACCGAATAGATGGAATGTTCCAGCATCAGCACCCGATCGGCGGTAGCGAGCGCAATGGCACCTCCCGACCCGCCTTCCCCGATGATGGTGGCGATGATGGGAACGCGCAGATCGAGACAGGTCTCGATCGAACGGGCGATAGCCTCGGCCTGTCCGCGCTCCTCGGCACGCACGCCGGGATGGGCACCGGGCGTGTCGATGAACGAAAGAACCGGCAGGCCGAAACGCTCGGCGAGACGCATCAGGCGCACCGCCTTGCGGTAGCCCTCGGGCCGTGCCATGCCGAAATTGTGGCGCACCCGGTCCTCGGTCTCGCGCCCTTTTTCATGGCCCAGCACCATCACCGAGCGTCCGCGGAAACGGCCGATGCCGCCCACGAGCGCAGTGTCCTCGCCGAAACTGCGGTCGCCGGCGAGAGGGGTGAAATCCTCGATCAGAGCATCGACATAATCGCCGAAATGCGGCCGGTCGGGATGGCGTGCGACCTGCGTCTTCTGCCAGGGTGTCAGCTTGGCGTAGGTCTGGGCGAGCAGCTTGGCGGCCCGGGCCTCGAGACGCTGCACCTCGTCCGCCAGATCGAGATCGCTGCCGTCCATCAGCAGCCGCAGCTCCTTGACCTTGCCCTCGAGTTCGGCAACCGGTTTCTCGAAGTCGAGAAGCACGCTCATCGCAATCCGTCCGACATCCCCGCCGTGCCGCTCCCCGAGGGGAGCGGACCAGTCCGGCGCGAACATAGGGCAGGCGATCGCCAGATCCAAGACGGCGACGAAAAGGCGGCCCCCGCGGTGAAGCGGGAGCCGCAAATCGAGGAGATCTGATCCCCGGACGGTTGCGGCCCCCGCATGGCTGCGGGGGCCGCCCCCCTGTGACCGGGACTCGAGGCTGCCGTTGACCGGCAGGGACCAACCTAGGAGAGCGAGCTTAACGAGTCGTGAAATCCGGCGGTGGCGGGGCGATCGGCAGCGATTGCGCACCACCCGGGTATGTCGTAGAGGCACGCGGGCCGCTTCCTCCCTCTCGCGCCGCCATCCGCCGCAGCACATTCGAGGGTTGCCCATGTCGTCGACCCACACCGACCTCGCACGCCTCGCGCGCCTCGTGCTGCCGTCGTTGTGGCCGGCCGCGGAGCCCGGTTTCCGGGCACGGGTGGTGGCGGCGATGCTGCTGCTGGTGGTGGCCAAGCTGGTCAATGTTTC
>JALSRW010000520.1 GCA_026984595.1 Alphaproteobacteria bacterium | reverse complement strand
GGCGAAGCCTCGCGGCGGCGTTCCCTCGCGCAACCGCGCTTCGAGCACGGCCAGCGGCACGGCGCGTCGCCGGGCTGCCAGATCCTCGCGCCTGCGCGCGCAGATACGGGACAGCACGTCGCTCATGCCCGGTCTTCCGCGGTGGTGATCCGCACCAGTCTCTGCAGTACCTGCTCGGCCCGGCCGCTGTCGATCGCCTCCGCCGCGATCCTCGCACCCGCGGCCAGATCGGAGACCCGATCGGCGACCAGGAGGGCGGCGGCAGCGGACAGCAGCACGGCGTCGCGGAAGGGGCCGCGCACGCCGGCCAGCACGGCGCGGATGGCTTCGGCATTGTGGGCCGGATCGCCGCCCTTGAGATCCTCGAGACGGCCGCGCGGCAGATCGGCATCCTCGGGCGTCACCTCGAAGCTGCGCACCCCGCTTCCGGTCCATTCCGCCACGGCGGTGGGTCCGGTGATGGAAAGCTCGTCCAGCCCGTCGGCCCCGTGCACCACCCAGGCGCGTTCGGCCCCGAGACCACCCAGGACCGCGGCCAGCGGTTCGATCCAGTGGGCGGCGAAGACCCCCATCACCTGACGCCTGACGCCGGCCGGATTGGCCAGGGGACCCAGCAGGTTGAAGATGGTACGGGTGCCGAGCTCGCCGCGCGGGCCGGCGACATGGCGCATGGCCCCGTGATGGCGGGGAGCCATCATGAACCCGATGCCGACCTCCTCCAGGGCCTGCTCGATGCACTCGAAGGGGGCGTCGATATCGACCCCGAGTGCGGCCAGCACGTCCGAGGAGCCCGAGCGCGAGGACAGACCGCGATTGCCGTGCTTGGCCACCGGTACGCCGCAGGCGGCGATGACCAGCGCGGCGGCGGTGGAGATATTGTAGGTGCCGGCCCCGTCGCCACCGGTGCCGCAGGTATCGATGGCTCCTCGCGGTGCCCGCACCCGCCGCATCCGTGCCCGCAGCTCGCTGGCCCCGGCGCGGATTTCCTCGACGGTTTCGCCGCGCACCCGCAGCCCCATCAGGAAGGCGCCCACCTGGGCCGGCGTGGCGTCGCCCGACATCATGATGGCGAAGGCCTCGCGCGCCTGTTCGAAGGAGAGCGGCGCGCCCTCGGCGATGACCGCGATGAGCTCCCGGAAACGTTGCAGTTCAGCGGTCATTCACGGGCCTCCGCCGGCACAGGGAAAGGAAGTTCTCGAGGATCGCATGACCTTGCCCGGTCTCGATGCTTTCGGGGTGGAACTGCACGCCGTGCACCGGCCAGTTCCGGTGACGAACGCCCATGACCAGCCCGTCCTCGCTGCGGGCGTTGACGAGCAGCACCTCCGGGATGGTTCCGGCCAGCGCCACCAGGGAATGGTAGCGGGTGGCCGGGAAGGGGGAGGGCAGGCCGGCGAAGACGCCGCTGCCGTCGTGATGGATGGCGCTCACCTTGCCGTGCACGACCACCGGCGCGCGGCCGATGGTGGCGCCGAAGGCCTGGGCGATCGCCTGATGGCCGAGACAGACGCCGAGGATCGGAACCCGTCCGGCCGCCGCTTCGACCAGCGGCAGCGAGATGCCGGCACGATCGGGATCGCAGGGGCCGGGCGAGATGACGATGCCCTCGGGGGCACGCGCCAGCACCTCCTCGGGTGTGATCGCATCGTTGCGGTGCACCGCCACCTCGGCGCCGAGTTCGCCGAGATAATGGAACAGGTTCCAGGTGAAGCTGTCATAGTTGTCGATGAGGATCAGCATGTCCGGACTCGAGGCGGAGGGCGGCAGCGCCACAACGGCGATTTACAAAGCTTGCACCGACCCCGCCGTCAAGGGCGCAGCCGGCGGCGCGATGGGGAAAGGGCATCCACTGGTAGGTTTTTGGACAGATTGCACTTCCTCGGGCCGCGCGTGCGGGCATAATGTCGGTATGAGATCGACCCGTCTGTCCCGCCGTCTGTCCCGCATCGCAAGGGCTCTGCGCGGCTCGCCGCCGTCGCCGGGCGGCGGGTTCCGGCTGCGCGGCGAACATGCGGTACTGGCTCTGGCCCTGCTCCTGGCGATCGGCGCCGCCCTCTGGGGCACCGGCAAGTTCCGGCAGGGGGCGCCCGCGGGACAAGCGCAACCGCCGGCGCCGGCCACCGAAGCCCGAGCGCCGCTCGAGCCCGCACCGGTGCCGGCGCTGCCGAGCTATGCCGCGGTGCCGCGGCTGATCCTGCCGCAGGCGCTGGCCGAGCCGGGTCCCGTTCCCATCCGGCGGCCGTTGCCGAGGACGAGCGAGCGGCGGCGTGACGACCGGAAGGCGGTCGGGGACGCGGAGCCGGTGATCGCTCTGGTGCTCGACGACATGGGGCACAACATGGCCGCCGTGCGCCGCGCCGCCGCCCTGCCGGCGCCGATGACCCTGGCCTTCCTGCCCTATGTCCAGGACGCACCGCAACGGGTCGCGGTCGCCCGCGAGGCGGGCAAGGAGATCTTCCTGCACATGCCGATGGAGCCGGTGAGTCCGGATTTCGACCCCGGGCCGCAGGCCATCCGTGTCGGGCAGTCGGCCGCCGTGATCCGCGCCGATCTCGTCGAGGCGCTGGCCCGGGTGCCGGGGGCGGTGGGGGTCAACAACCATATGGGCAGCCGGGCCACCGCCGATGCGCGGGCGATGCGCACGGTGATGGAACTGCTGCGCGAGCGCGGTCTCATCTATGTCGATAGCTGGACCTCGCCCCGGAGCGTCGCCGAGCGGGCGGCCCGCGAGGCCGGTATCCTGTCCGGCGGCCGCGACGTGTTCATCGACAACGAACGGACGCCGGCGGCGATCCGTCGTCAGCTCATGATCGCCGAAACCCTGGCCCGCCGCCAGGGCTCCGCCATCGTCATCGGCCATCCCCATGCCGAAACCCTGTCCACGCTGGAGGCGTGGATTCCCGAGGCCCGTGCCCGCGGGGTGCGCTTCGCCGAGGTCAGTGCCGTCGTGCGCATGCGTCGCTGTGCGGAGATCCGGGTCGCCCAACTGTGCGACATCCCCGAGGCACGTGCGATGGCGGCGCGCGAAGCCGGTTGCGCGGCCGGGGCCGGCTGCTGAAACCGGTCGGGATCAGCCGCCGCGACCGGCGAAACTGACCGCTTCCTCGGCCGCCCGGATCAGGGCCCGGGCCTTGTTGCAGCTTTCCTGGTATTCCGCCTCGGGATCGCTGTCGGCGACCACTCCGCCGCCCGCCTGGACGTACATCTCGCGGCCGCGCACGAGGGCGGTGCGCAGGGTGATGCAGGTGTCCATGCCGCCATCGGCGGCGAAATAGCCGACCGCCCCGGCATAGAAACCGCGTCGCTCGGGCTCCAGCTCCTCGATGATCTCCATCGCCCGGATCTTCGGGGCGCCCGTCACCGTGCCGGCGGGAAAGCCGGCGATCAGCGCATCGAGAGCGTCGCAGTCGGCCCGCAGCCGGCCCTCGACATTGGAGACGATGTGCATGACGTGGGAGTAGTATTCGACGATCATGCGTTCGGTGACCCGTACCGAGCCGATCTCGGCCACCCGACCGACATCGTTGCGGCCGAGATCCAGCAGCATGACATGCTCGGCGATCTCCTTGGGGTCGGACAGGAGATCGCGGGCCAGGGCCTCGTCCTCGGCCCGGGTCGTCCCACGTTTGCGGGTGCCGGCGATCGGTCGGATGGTGACCTTGCCGTCCCGTACCCGCACCAGGATCTCCGGGCTGGAGCCGACCAGCGCGTAGCCGTCGAGATCGAGGAAGAACAGGAAAGGCGAGGGGTTGAGGCGGCGCAGCGCCCGGTAGAGGGCGAAGGGCGGCAGGGTGAAGGGGATGGTGAAGCGCTGCGAGGGCACCACCTGGAAGATGTCGCCGGCCATGATGTAGGCCTTCGCCCGCCGGACCATCTCGTGATACTGCTCGCGGCTCACGTTGGAGCGCGGCTGCGGTGGCGGGCTGGCCATGCGCAGCATGCCGTGGCCGAGACTGCGCTGGAAATCGGCGATGGCGTCGGCCAACCGTTCGGCAGCCAGATCGTAGGCGGCCCGTGCCGAGAGATCGGGACGCGGCCAGACCGGGGTCACCAGCGTCACCCGATCCAGAATGTTGTCGAAGACGGCGATCAGGGTCGGCCGCACGAACACCGCATCGGGCAGGCCGAGACGGTCGGGGTTGAGATCCGGCAGCCGCTCCATCAGCCGCACCATGTCGTAGCCCATATGGCCGAACAGGCCGGCGGCCATCGGCGGCAGTTCCGGCGGCAGCAGGATCCGCGTCGCACCGATCAGACGCCGCAGACTGGGCAGTGTCGGCAGCGTGTCGGCAACGAAACGGTCGCGCGCGTGGAGGGCTTCGCGATTGATCTCCGCCCGCTCGCCGAAGCAGCGCCAGACCAGATCGGGACGCAGGCCGATGATCGAATAGCGGCCGCGGGTGGCGCCACCCTCGACGCTTTCGAGCAGGAAGCTGTAGGGGCGGTTTTCGGCGAGCTTCAGGAAGGCCGATACCGGCGTCTCGAGATCGGCGACCAGCGAAGTCCACACCACCTGCGGTCTTCCGGCCTCGTAGGCCGCGGCGAACTCCGCGGATTCCGGTGCCAGCCGCACGCTGCTCAGCCTCCGCTGCCGAGGACCGCCGCCATCGCCTGCTGATTGACCTCGACCGGATAGCGCGCCCGCAACGCTCCCTCGAGCTGGGCGAAGAGATCGGAACGCCAATCGACCTGCAGCCGCTCGGCGATCGGCTTCAGATCCTCGGGCTCCCCTGCCGGCTGGATCTCCGACACGCGCAGGAGCGCCATTCCCGCCGGTACCTCGACCGGCTCGGGCACCAGCTCGTCCTCGCCGGCCCGGAAGATCGCCTGCACCGCGGTCGGCGTAAGCCCGAAGGCCTGGCCGTTGTCGGCACGCTTGAGCGGCCCGACCTCGATGCGGCGCACACCCGGATACGCTTCGGCGAGCTCGGCGAAGCTCTTGCCGCTCTTCGCCTCGGTGACGAGCTTTTTGGCCAGCGCCTCGGCCGCCTTCTGCCGCTGCTCCTTCTGCCAGGCCTGCAGCAGGCGTTGGCGGGCCTCGGACAGGGTCAGCGGCCGCGCCGGGTCGATCGCGTCCACCCGGAACATGAAGTAGCGCCCGTCACGGGTCTCCTCGAGCAGGGAGGGTTCCCCCTCGGGGGCGGCGAAGATCGCCTGCAGCATTTCCGGCGCGAGTTTGTCGGGGGCCACCGGCTTCCCGTTCGGATCACGGCCGTTCTTGTCGACCGCATCGATCGCCAGGAGGGGGATGCCGAGCTTGTCCGCCGCTTCCTCGAGCGGCACCCCGGCGGCGATCTCGTCGTCGAGGGTGGCCGCGAAATCGGGGAGCTGATCGGTGGCCTTCTCCAGCTTGAGCTCCTTTTCGAGCTCGGGCTTTTTCTCCTCGAAGCTGGCCACCCGCTCGGGCTCGATCCGAACCACCCGCAGGATGTGCCAGCCGAAGGGGCTCCGCAGCGGTTCGCTGACCTCGCCCTCGCCGAGCGAGAAGGCGGCATCGGCGAGGCTCGCGGGCAGGCCCTTGCGGTCCACCGGACCGATCCTGCTGACCCGCACGCCCTTGTCCTTCAGGGCCGTGGCCACCTCGTCGAAGCTCTTGCCCCGGGCGAGCAGGGTGCGGGCCTCCTCGGCCGTCGCCTCGTCGGGCAGCAGGAGCTGCACGATCTCGCGCCGCTCGGGGGTGACGTAGAGGGTCTTGCGGGATTCGTAGAGGTCGCGGAGCTCCTGCTCGGAGACCGAGATCTCGTCGACCAGATCCTCGGGCCTGAGGATGGCGATCACCACCTTGCGGAACTCGGGACGCATGAAGGCGTCCTTGTTTTCCTGGAGATAAGCCTGGAGGGTGGCCTCGTCGGGCACCGCCACCTCCATCGCCTGCGCCTCGATCACGAGAGCCTCGGCCTTGCGTTGCTCGTTGCGATACTCGTAGAGGAAGCGCGCGAGGAAGGTGGAAGGCCGCACCGGCTCCGAGAAGGCCCGCAACAGGCGGTTGCGGACGAGCTCGGCGCGCACCTCGTCGACGAAGGCCTTTTCGGACATGCCGAGCGAGCGCAGGAACAAATCGAAGCGGCCGCGGTCGAAACTGCCCGCGGCGGTTGCGAAATTGGGATCCTTGCGGATCGCTTCGGCCACTTCCTCGTCGCTGACCCCGATCCCCAGTTCGGCTGCATAGGCATCGACCAGGCGCCGCGCCACCAAGCGCTGCAGCGCCTCGTTGAGGGCGGTGGCGGCGAGCGGATTGTCGCGGTCGATGGCGATCCCGAACTGCTCGCTCATGCGCCGGAGTTGGGTCTCGAACTCGCGCGCGAGCTCGACCGTGGTGATCTCTTCGTCGTCGACCGTGGCCGCGACATTGGTGCCGCGCGGGCCGAGGAAGACGTCACCGATGCCCCAGACCGCGAAGCTGACGATCAGCAATCCGAGGAAGCCCTTGACTACCCAGGACGAAGCCTGGCTACGCAACGCGTCCAGCATGTTCTCGAGACCACGACAGTGTGAGGGAGCGGGTCGGCCGGCGACACCGCGGCACGATAGCGAAGCGCCCGCGCCGCGGCAAGCTCGCGCATCCTGCGCCCCCCTCTGGAAAGTCGGGGGACGGTGTGATACCTGTCGCCCGGCCCCCAAAATCCGTCGGAGCGCCTGATGCCGCTGGCCCGGCCGATCGTCTTCGGGAACTGGAAAATGCACGGCCTGCGGGCGGACGCACTGGCGCTCGCCGGCAGCCTGGCGCAGCGCAGCGCCCGTCTTTCCGCGACCCTCGGCATCTTCCCGCCGGCCACGGTGCTCGCCGAGGTGGCGAGACGGGTCGCCGACACCGCCCTGATGGTGGGAGGCCAGGACTGTCACGACAAGCCCGAGGGACCCTATACGGGCTGCATCAGCGCGCCGATGCTCAAGGATGCCGGTGCGCGGGCGGTCATCGTCGGCCATTCCGAGCGTCGTCACGGTCTCGGGGAAAGCGACGATTTCGTGTGCCGCAAGGCGCGGGCGGCGATCGAGAGCGGTCTTCTGACGGTGCTGTGCATCGGCGAGACGGAGGAAGAATGGCTGGCCGGACGGCGCTTCGAGGTGCTGACCCGGCAGCTCGACGGCTCGCTGCCGGACAGTGCCACGGCCGAGACCCTGCTGATCGCCTACGAGCCGGTCTGGGCGATCGGTACCGGGCGGACGCCCTCGATCGAAGATATCCGTGAAACCCATGCCTGGCTGCGCCGCCGGCTCGCCGCCCGTTTCGCCGATGGCGCGCAGATGGCGCTCCTCTATGGCGGCTCGGTCAAGGCCGCCAACGCCGCCGAGATCATGGCCCAGCCCGAGGTCGACGGGGTGCTGGTCGGCGGTGCCAGTCTCCATGCCGAGGAGTTCTGGCGCATCTACACATCCGGTGGCGGTGCCTGAAACGCCCGCCCGCTCCTCGCTCGAGGTGATCGAAACATGGCTACAGTGGTTCTCGTCATTCATCTGTTCATCGCCATCGCCCTGGTCGGGGTGATCCTGATCCAGCGCAGCGAGGGCGGCGGGCTGGGCATCGGCGGCGGCACCTTCGGCGGGCTGACGAGCGGCCGCGGTGCGGCCAATCTCCTGACCCGCACCACCGCCATCCTGGCGGCCAGCTTCATCGTCACCAGCCTGACCCTGGCGATCCTCGCCGGCAACGCCACGCGGGCGCCGATCATACTCGAGCAGCCGGCGACCACGGCTCCCACGCCAGCCCCGGCACCGCAACAGGAGGCGCCGGGCGTGCCCAGCGCTCCGGTTGCGCAGTGACATTCCGGCGGGGCTCGTCGCGGGGCTCGCGGATGCGACGCCTTGGCCTCGACGGTGCGCATGTGTAGACAATAGCGATTGATGGCACGGTACGTCTTTATCACCGGTGGTGTCGTGAGCTCCCTCGGCAAGGGACTCGCGGCGGCGGCGCTCGGCGCCCTCTTGCAGACCCGCGGCTACAAGGTGCGGCTGCGCAAGCTCGATCCCTATCTCAATGTCGATCCCGGGACGATGTCGCCCTACCAGCACGGCGAGGTGTACGTCACGGAGGACGGTGCCGAGACCGATCTCGATCTCGGCCATTACGAGCGTTTCACCGGGGTGCCGGCGCGTGGCAGCGACAGCGTTTCCTCGGGGCGCATCTACTGGACGGTGATCACCCGCGAGCGCCGCGGCGACTATCTCGGCGCCACGGTCCAGGTGATCCCCCATGTCACCAACGCCATCAAGGAATTCATCGTCAGCGACGCCGGCGATGCGGACATCGTCATCTGCGAAATCGGCGGCACGGTGGGAGATATCGAGGG
>JALSRW010000519.1 GCA_026984595.1 Alphaproteobacteria bacterium | reverse complement strand
TCACGGTAGCGGCGGCACGCGGGCCGAGTCCGGCCCCGCCCGCCTCTTCCGGCAACATCAGGCCGAGCAGCCCCGCTTCCGCCATCTCCTTCCAGATCGCCCGGTCCAGCGAGGGCCGCCGCCAGCGCAGCCTTCGCGAACGGGCAAGCCCGCCCGCCCGCTCGAAGAGACGCGCGGCGCTCTCCTTCAGGAGTTCCCGCTCCTCTTCGGAAATCCTTTCCGACACCGCGTTCGCCCCCATCCCGCCTCACTCCGGGGCCGGCCAGGAGAAGACATCGGCGGAACGGTCGAGTCCGTAGAAATCCGGCGCGAAGGCGGGAAGCATCTCCTCGGCCAGCGCCTGCGCGGTCCAGCCGCCCCGGCGATGGAGGCCGCGCAGCGGGCGCGACTGGCTCATCAGGAACACCTCCGTGCCGCGCATGGCGAAGATCTGGCCGGTGATGGAGGCGGCGGCGTCGCTCGCGAGAAACACGGCGAGCGGTGCCACCCGCTCCGGGGTCATCCGGCGCAGATTGGCGAGCCGCGCCTCCTCGCCCGGCTTTTCCGGAATCTCGGCGATCATCCGGCTCCAGGCGAAGGGGGCGATGCAGTTGGAGCGCACGCCGAAGCGCGCCATGTCGAGAGCGATCGCCTTGGAGAGACCGACGATGGCGAGCTTGGCGGCCATGTAGTTGGCCTGACCGAGATTGCCGATCAGTCCCGAGGTCGAGGTCATGTGCAGGAAGGCCCCGGAGCCCTGCTCCCGAAAATGCCCGGCTGCACGACGGCTGACATGGAAGCTGCCGTGGAGATGGACATCGATCACCGCCCGGAAGTCTTCCGGCGTCATCCGATGGAAGATGGCATCGCGCAGAATGCCGGCATTGTTGACCACGACATCGAGCCGGCCGAAGGCCTCGAGCGCGGCCTCGACGATACGTCCCGCGCTCTCGAACTCGGCCACCGATTCGTGGCTCGCCACGGCTTCGCCACCGCGCTCGCGGATCTCGCGGACCACCGTATCGGCCGGCCGTTCGTCCTCGGGCTCGCCGGAAAGCGACAGGCCGGCATCGTTGACCACCAGCCGCGCGCCCTCGGCGGCCATGGCCAGCGCGATCGCCCGACCGATACCGCGCCCGGCCCCGGTCACCAGCGCGACTTTACCCGCCAGCATGCCTTCCGCCATGGCACCTCCCCCGCTGGCCGGGTCGAGCGCTCCGTGGTGCCCTCCCCGGCCGTGGCAGCTTTACGGAACCGAGCCATGCCTTTCAACGCTTCGTCTGGAAAGCCGCATCGCTTCGTGGCAGGCTCGGCCCGACAAGGGGCCGCAGGGGAGGCGAGCCATGAGAGAGGCCCGGCACACGGCACGGGACGGGGGAAGTGCCGACATCGTCTGGCGCCCCGATCCCGAAGCGATGCGCGAGACCGCCCTCGCCCGCTTCATGACAGCCCACGGGATCGCCGACTTCGAAGCGCTGGTGGCCCGGGCCGATCGCGATCCCGAGTGGTTCTACGGCGCCGTCTTCGATTTCTTCGACCTGCGGCTCGCTCGTCCCTGGGAGAAGATCCTCGATACGTCCGAAGGTATCGAGCATGCCCGCTGGTGCATCGGTGCCGAGACCAACATCGAACTTTCCGCTTTCGCCCGGCACCGGGACGGCGACCGCTGGCACCGCCCCGCCCTGCGCTTTCTCGGACAGGAAGGCGATGGACGGGAGCTCTCCTATGCCGAACTGGAGGCGGAGGTGGCGCGCGTCGCGGGCGGGCTCCGGCGCCTCGGCCTGG
>JALSRW010000518.1 GCA_026984595.1 Alphaproteobacteria bacterium | reverse complement strand
TGTGGCGGGAGGCGGTGCGACATGCCGCGCTCTCCTGCCGTCCGCGCCTCCTCCTCGCCGCCCACAATGCCAACGGCACGGCCTTCGCCCCGGCTCTCGCCGCCCGGCTGGGTGCGGGCTTCGCCGGTGATGTGTTCGGTATCCGCGTCGAGGACGGGGAGCTGGTGGCGATTCGCAGCGCCTACGGCAACCGGCTGGTGATGGAGGTCGATTTCCCGGGAAGGGAATGCGTGGTCCTGACCCTGCGGGGTGCCGCCTTCGCGGCGGCCGCCACGGGCGGCGACCCCCGGATCGTTGCCCTCGATCTCCCCGGTGAAGGGCTGCCGCGTGCCTCGACGCATGTCCAATATGTCGAGGCGCCGGCCTCCGACATCGATATCGGCAAGGCCGAATTCATCCTCGCCGTCGGCCGTGGCATCGGCGACAGCGAGCATCTGCCGCGTTTCGCCGCGCTCGCCGAGAAGCTCGGTGCCACGCTCGGCTGTTCACGGCCGATCGTCGATGCCGGCTGGCTGGCCAAGGCGCATCAGGTGGGCCAGAGCGGCAAGGTGGCGGCGAGCTGCAAGCTCTATCTGGCGCTCGGGATCTCGGGGGCGGTGCAGCATCTCTACGGCATGAAGCACGTCGAGACGATCATCGCCGTCAACACCGATCCCAATGCACCGATCTTCAACGTCGCGACATACGGCGCCACCGTCGATCTGTTCGAGCTCGCCGACGCCCTCGAACGCCAGTTCGCCTGAGGGCGATCGTCGCTCCCGCGGATGCGGAGCCGGTTTCGGGTTGCGCCCGATATCCGTGGGCAGGAGGATGCGCGCGCCATCGCCACGGTCGCTGCTCGCGGGAAAGGAGGCGGGTGAGCGCCGGACGAAACCCGATCATGGAGCCGCCCATGTCCGTCTTCGAGCGCTGGCTCAGCTTGTGGGTCGCCCTCTGCATCATCGCCGGCATTCTCCTCGGTCACTTCCTCCCGGGCCTGTTCCACGCCATCGGTCGGGCCGAAATCGCCCGGATCAACCTGCCGGTGGCGGTCCTCGTCTGGCTGATGATCATTCCGATGCTGCTGAAGATCGATTTCGGCGCACTCGGCAAGGTGCGGCGGCACTGGCGCGGCATCATCGTCACCTTGCTCGTGAACTGGGCGGTCAAGCCCTTCTCGATGGCGCTCCTGGGCTGGGTTTTCCTGGGCTGGCTGTTCCGTCCCTATCTGCCCGCCGACCAGATCCCCGCCTACATCGCCGGGCTCGTGCTGCTGGCGGCGGCGCCCTGTACGGCGATGGTCTTCGTCTGGAGCCATCTCTGCCGTGGCGAGCCGCATTTCACTCTTTCGCAGGTGGCCCTCAACGACAGCATCATGATCCTCGCCTTTGCACCGATCGTCGGTCTGCTGCTCGGCCTGTCGGCGATCACCGTTCCTTGGGAGACTCTCTTCCTGTCGGTCGTGCTGTACATCCTGGTGCCGCTCGCCATCGCGCAGGTAATGCGGAACCGGGTGCGAGCGCGCCGCGGGGCCGAGGGTCTCGCCGAACTCGGGCGGCTGCTGCAGCCTCTCTCGGTCATGGCCCTGCTGGCGACCATCGTGCTGCTGTTCGGTTTTCAGGGACAGCAGATCGTCGAGCGGCCACTGGTCATCGGCCTGCTGGCGGTACCGATCCTGGTCCAGGTCTATTTCAATGCGGGGCTCGCCTATCTGCTGAACCGAACGGCCGGTGAGGCGCATTGCGTGGCCGGACCGTCCGCCCTGATCGGTGCCAGCAACTTCTTCGAACTCGCGGTGGCCACCGCGATCAGCCTGTTCGGCTTCGATTCGGGAGCGGCGCTCGCCACTGTCGTCGGGGTGCTGATCGAGGTGCCGGTGATGCTGTCGGTCGTCGGCATCGTCAATGCTACGCGCGGCTGGTACGAGCGCGGGGCCGCGGTGCAGCGCAACATGCCGCGGAGCGGGACGGGGCCGCGTGTCCTGTCATAGCAGCGGCACCGCGGCCCGCGCCACCGGATGGCTCACGGCCCGTAGAGCTGTCGCGGCAGCCACATGGCGATATCCGGGAACAGCATGATCAGGATCAGGGCGACCACCTGCAGGAACATGAACTCGAACATGCCCCCGTAGATGCTGGCGAGCGACCATTGTGGCACCACCTGCTTGAGGTAATAGGCCGACATCGCCACCGGGGGGGACAGGAAGGCCGTCTGCAGATTGACCGCGATCAGGGCGGCGAACCACACCATGTCGAGGCCGAGCGCATCCACCGTCTGCTTTGCCACCGGATAGAAGATGGGCAGAAAGACGAGGATGACGGCCGGCCATTCGAACGGCCAGCCGAGGATGAAAACCAGGAACATGATCAGCGCGAGCATCGCCCAGGCCGGCATTTCCAGCCCCAGCAGGGTCTGGGTGATGAGGTCCGCCGAGCCCATCCGTGCGAACACGGCACCGAAGATGTTCGAGGCCACCGCCAGGAACAGCACGAGGCTGGAGGTCACGAGCGTGTTCTGCAGGGCGGCGACGAAGTTCGTCCAGGTGAGTCTGCGGTAGGCGGCGGCGAGAAGGAGTGCTCCGAGCGCTCCCATGCCGGCGGCCTCGGTAGGGGTGGCGAGGCCGGCCAGGATGCTGCCCAGAGCGGCGGTGATCAACGCCGCCAGGGGGACCATGCCGAACACCACCTCGCGCAGGATCTCCCATCCGGAACTCGCGCGTTCGTCCATCGGCATCGGCGGCCCGAGGCTGGGCTTCAGGAAGGAGCGGCCGAGCGCGTAGAGAATGTAGAGACCGGCCAGGAGGAAGCCCGGGCCGAAGGAGGCGGCATAGAGCTGCACCACGGAGATGCCCATCACCGGCCCCATGACGATGAGCATCACGCTCGGCGGAATGAGGATGCCCAGCGTGCCGCCGGCGGTGATCACCCCCGCCGAGAGCTTGGCGTCGTAATTGGCCTTGATCATGATCGGGGCGGCCATGATGCCGAGCACCGTGACGGCCGCACCGACGATGCCCGTGGCCATGGCGAATACCGTGGCCGTCGCCAGCACCACGAGATAGAGGGCGCCCCGCATCGGTGCCAGCAGCAGGCGGAAGGCCTGGAACAGGCGTTCCATCAGCCCCGCCTGTTCGGTGACGAAGCCCATCAGGATGAAAAGCGGCACCGCCGCCAGTTCCTCGACCTTCATGAGGCCGATGGTCTGGAAATAGGCGAGGCTGAAGACGAGCTTGCCGAGCGCCAGATAGCCGAAGCCGAAGGCCAGAGCCAGCAGCGTGAAGGCGATCGGGAATCCCAGGAAGATGATGCCGATCAGAAGGGCCAGCATGACGAGCCCGATGACTTCCGTGCCCATCAGATCTGGACCTCCTCGGCCGGGGTCAGCAGTTCACCGGTCTTGACCGCGTGATAGGCCTTGATGACCTCCGAGACGGCCTGGATCAGCAACAGGAGGGCGGACAGGGGAACCATGGCCTTGAACGGCCACATCACGGGCCGCCAGGCCGTCGCCTCCGAGCGCTCCATGATGTCGAAAGCGTACAGTGTCTCTTCCCAGCCGACCCAGAGCACCATGGCGATGCCCGGGAACAGGAAGACGAGATAGCCGACGAGGTCGATCAGCCCCTTGGTGCGGGGGCTGAATTTGTGCCAGAAGAGATCGGTGCGGATATGCGCACCCTTGCGCAGGGCGAGGGCGGTGCCGAGCATGAACATGCTGCCATAGAGCATGTAGCTGAGCTCGAAGGCCCAGGTCGTCGGTGCATCGAAGCCGTAACGTGCGAAGACTTCGTAGGAGATCACACCGACCAGGGGGACGACCAGCCAGGAAAAGAGAAATCCGGTGATCTCCGTGAAACGGTCGATGACATTGCAGATGCGGAGCAGTTGCTCCTCTTCGAACGACATGATCGTCCCTCCGCCCTGAATTTCTGCGTTCGCTGTCCGGATCGGAAAAGGGTGGTCGCCGCGCCTGGGCGCGGCGACCGGGGAAACTCACTCCTCACGCGGCCAGTAGTAGTCCGCGATCAGCGAGTAGGGCGGGAAATAGAACCGCTTGGAGGGCACCACGACGCTCGCGTAGGCCTTCTTCGATTCGAGCACCTTCTTGAAGAAGGGATTGTTGGCGGCATGCTCGGCTGCGAGATCGTCCCAGGCCTTCAGGAAGGCGGTGAGAATGTCGGGCGGGGTGTTCTTGATCACGACGTTGTATTTCTCGCGAAGCTCCTTGAGCGCCTCCGCGTTCTGCCTCTGCCACTTCACCCACCAGCGCATGAAGGTCTCGCTGGCCGCCGACTCGATGGCCTCCCGCTGCTGGTCGGTGAGGCTGTCCCAGACGTCGCCGTTGAAGATGACGTCGGAGATGGTCACCGTCTCGTGGACGCCGGGCGAATAATGGTACTTCCAGACGTTCTGGAAGCCGAGGCGCAGATCCTCGACGCCGCCCACCCATTCGGCGCAGTCGATGACGCCGCGCTCGGCCGACGGCAGGATTTCGCCGCCGGGCATGTTGACGACGGCAAAGCCCATGCGCGACCAGATCTCGTTGGCGATCCCGGTCTGCCGGCATTTGAGGCCCTTCATATCCTCCAGACTGGTGATCGGCCGCTTGAACCAGCCGAAGGCCTGAGGCCCGGCCGGCAGGATCGGAATGGCTTTGATGTTGAGCTTGAGCTCCTTTTTCCAGAACTCGTCGTAGAGCTCCTTACCGCCGCCCTCGTAGAACCAGCCCATGTGGTCCAGCATGTCGAGACCATAGGGGCCGCCCGGACCGCCGGTGAACAGGATCGCCGCCGGATGGCGCCCCTGGAGATAGCCGGTCCAGATGTGCCCGCCGTCGATCACCCCGCGATTGACCGCATCATGGACTTCGAACGCCGGCACCACCTGGCCGGCCGGCATGGTCTTGATCTCCAGTTCGCCGCCGGTGAGCGCCTTCACCCGTTCGGCGAAGAACACGAAATTCTCGTAAAGGGTCAGCGATGCGGGCCAGGCCGCCTGCATCTGCAGGACCCTGGCCTCGCTCGGCGGAGCGGTGCCGAGCAGGCCGGCGACGGCCACCCCGACGGCCAGCGCGGTAAGCTTGTTGACCATTGTCTACCCTCCCTGCGGAAGCCTCCGGTTCGCGGCGGAGCCGACCTGGTCTCGGCGAAACAGGGCCTTTTTTCGACTTGTCTTCGCTCCGCCGCGGGCAGGATAACAGAGCGTTTCCGCACTGTGAACGCCGGTGGTCGCCGGGCGATCCCGAGGAAGGTGGCGAAGCGGGCCGTTCTGCCCTATTTGCGGGGAGCCGAACGGATCGGACCCGGGACAGGAATGTCGAATCGAGAGTATCCCCGTACGTCAGTGGTGACCGGCGAGGCCGGGACCGGTGGGCGGGGGAGCGACGCGGCTCGGGTGCTCTTCGCCCAGCCGGTCCGCTTCCTCCTCGGGGTCGCGGCGGTCTCCCGGCTACCGCCGGCGACCCTGCCCGAGGTGGCCTTCGCCGGGCGTTCCAATGTCGGCAAGTCGAGCCTGATCAACGCGCTGGTGGGACGCAAGGCCCTCGCGCGAACCTCCAAGACCCCGGGACGAACCCAGGAGCTCAACTTCTTCGACCTGGGAGGCCGCCTCGTGCTGGTGGACCTTCCCGGTTACGGCTATGCCGCCGCTCCCAGGAAGAAGGTGGCGGCCTGGAGCGGGCTGGTGCGCGACTATCTCCGGGGCCGCCCCAACCTGATGCGGGTCTGCCTGCTGCTCGATGCCCGCCATGCGACGAAGAAGAGCGATCTGGAAATCATGGAGCTTCTGGCGGGGGCGGCGGTGCCCTTCCAGATCGTGTTGACCAAGGCCGATCTGCTGCGCCGCGAGGCGTTGGCCGAGCGGGTGGCCGAGACCGCGGCGGTGGCCCGCGAGCGACGGGCGGCGATCCCCGAACCACTGGTCATCAGTGCCCGGCTGGGCTACGGCATCCCCGAACTGCGCGCCGAGCTGACGGCGATCGCCCGACCGCCGCGAAACGGGGGATAGACATGGCCGAACCGGCAGCACCCACGCAGGATATCCATCGCATCGCCCGCACCCTGATCGAGGCCCTGCCCTACATGCGCCGCTACAGCGGCGATACCTTCGTCGTCAAATACGGCGGGCATGCCATGGGCGAGGAGGAGCTGGCCCGCGATTTCGCCCGCGACATCGTTCTCCTCAAGCAGGTCGGCATCAACCCGGTGGTGGTCCATGGCGGCGGCCCGCAGATCAAGGCGATGCTCGACCGGCTGCGGATCCGCAGCGAGTTCGTCGACGGGCTGCGGGTCACCGATGCGGCCACCGTCGAGGTGGTGGAAATGGTCCTCGCCGGCCGCATCAACAAGGAGATCGTCAGCGCCATCCAGGCCGCGGGCGGCAAGGCGGTGGGCATCTGCGGCAAGGATGCGCGGCTGATCCGGGCGCGGCGGGTGACCCGCACCCGGCGCGATCCCGAAAGCAATCTCGAACGGATCGTCGATCTCGGTTTCGTCGGCGAGCCCGAGGCGGTCGACCGCACCGTGCTCGACGTACTGGCCGGCAGCGAGATCATCCCGGTGGTGGCGCCCATCGGCAGTGGCCCCGAGGGCGAGACCTACAACATCAACGCCGATGTCGCGGCCGGGGCGATCGCCGCCGCGGTCGGAGCCCGCCGCCTGCTGATGCTGACCGACGTCGCGGGGGTGCTCGACGCCGAGGGGCGGCTGATGCCCTGGCTGACGGTGCGCCGGGCGCGCGAGCTGATCGCCGGCGGTGTGATCTCGGGCGGCATGATCCCCAAGATCGAGACCTGCATGCGGGCGGTCGAGGAGGGCGTCGGCGCCGCCACCATCCTCGACGGGCGGATTCCCCATGCGGTGCTTCTCGAGATCTTCACCGAGCACGGCGTGGGCACCCAGATCCATGGCGGGACCGCCTGAGCCGGCGGCGGCGATGGCGGCGCGCTCGCCTTGACAGCCGCCGGGGCGCACCATACATCGAGCGCGGCCGCGACGGCCATCGATCCGGCGGAGTAGCTCAGCGGTAGAGCAGCGGAATCATAATCCGTTGGTCGGGGGTTCGAATCCCTCCTCCGCTACCAGCCGGACCTGCGATCCTGCCCGGAAATCCCGTGATACCTCCCGCCGCGCGCCCGCGGCTCGCTGCCGTCCTCTGCGCCGGCAGTGCGGTCGACAGCGCCGGATGGCCCGTCTATAGAGGGCCGGAAGAGGTCGATCCACACGATTGTTGCGTGAATGCGGTCGCTTCGATCGCGCATGCGCGCGGCGTCGGAAAGCGGCCGGCCCCGCGTCGGAGGGAAGATGTCGATGTTGCGGTGGGCCGGATATGTGCTGACGGTGGTGCTCCTCCTCTGGGGAAGTGCGGCGACCGCCCAGCCCGTTCCGGGAGATTCCGGGGTGGCCGGCGAGACGACGGCGATCCCGCCCGCGGACCTCGATCCCGCGACCTTGCGCGACATGGTGGCCCGGCTCACCGACGAGGAGGTGCGGGCGCTGCTGCTCGCCCGTCTGGATGCGCTGGCCGACGAACGGAAGGAGGCCTCGCAGGCCCCCGGCCTGAGCCGGGTCTACGAACGCTTCGAGACCGAAACGGCGCTGTTGTGGAGCAATCTCGGCGGTACCATGGCCAGCCTGCCGGAGGTGCCGGGCATGGTCGCCGGGGCCTTCACCCGCTGGCTCGATGGGCGGGGGATCGGCGCCGTGCTCTACCTGCTGGCGGTGTTGGCCGGCGCGCTGGCCGCAGGCTACCTCTTCGAGCGGGGGCTGCGCCGACTGTTCTCGGGACCGCTCGAGAGGTTGGCGGCGGCGCGGCCGGAAGGGCTCCTGCCGCTTCTCGGAACCCTGGCCCTCCGGTTTGCGCTGGATCTGTTCGGCTTGTTCGCCTATGCGGTCGGTGCGACGCTGGTCGTCCTCGCATCCTTCGCGCCGCGCACTCCCGATCGCTTCACCGCTCTGGTCGTTCTGGTCGCCGTGCTGATCGCCCGCCTGGGGGCCGCAGTCAGCCGCTTTCTGCTGGCCCCGCATCGTCCCGAACTGCGCCTTTGCAATCTCGACAATGTCCAGGCCGGCGCCCTGCACCGGCGGATCGTGACGGCCGTCGCCGTCACCGCCGGCGCCTATCTCTTCGTGCAATGGGCGGTGCGCTTCGGTGTCCAGGAAACCGTGGGCGGCCCGCGACTCGGCCCGGTCCTCAAACTCGTCGTCCTGGCCGTGCTGATCTGGGCGATCTGGGCCTCGCGGCAGGCCTTCGCCGCCATTCTCCTCGGGGAAGAGGAGAGCCCTTCGCCGAGCCTGCGCTTCTTCGCCCGCGCCTGGCCGGGGATCGCCATCGCGCTCATCGGCTTCGAATTCACGATCGG